>DAMDKH010000090.1:7381-7719 GCA_032099965.1 Microbacterium sp. | reverse complement strand
TCGTGCGGGCGCAGCAGGCCGCGGTCGACGCCGCGCGTCCGGGGGCGACGGCATCCGAGGTCGATGCTGCGGCCCGCCAGGTGCTCGCGGATGCCGGACTGGGCGAAGCATTCCTGCACCGCACCGGCCACGGCATCGGAGTCTCGGTGCACGAGGAGCCGTACATCGCCCCCGGCAACGACCTCGTGCTGCGCGAGGGCATGGCCTTCAGCATCGAACCCGGCATCTACTTCGCCGGCGAGTGGGGTGCACGCATCGAGGACATCGTCGTGCTCACCGCCGACGGCTGCGAGCGCCTCAACAACGCCCCGCACGCTCTGCGCTCGGTCTGACTCCTG
>DAMDKH010000090.1:0-7371 GCA_032099965.1 Microbacterium sp. | reverse complement strand
CGCGTCTGCCCGCAGGCGAAGAGGCCACCCCCCCCGGGGACGGGAGGGTGGCCTCTTCTGTGGGGATGGGGAGGGGGTTACGACTCCACGCGGCGGCGACGGGCCACCAGCACTCCACCGGCAGTGAGCAGGAGGAGCAGCACCACGATCGCAGCGACCGGGACCGTTCCACCCGTACCGGGCAGTCCGACGCCCCCACCACCGGCACCCGGAGCCGCGACGACCGCGAGGGCCGCCTCGGCCGAGAGGCCGGAGTCCGCTCCGAGAGCGACCAGGGTGTGGTCGCCGACCTCGGCGTTCGCGGGCACCGTCACCGTGAGGCGGAAGGCGCCGCTGTCGCCGGCCGTGACCTCCGCCAGGAGGATCGGCTCGGAGTTGAGCGTGAGCGAGACGGTCTCTCCGGCGGCGAATCCGCGGCCGGTGACCTCGACGGTCCCGCCCTGCACCACGCGGTCGGCGCTGAGCACGATCTCGGCGTCGAGCACCGGGGCGCTCCGCACGTCGAGCGTCAGCGGCGCCGACTCCGACCCACGGTAGGCCTCGTCGTCGGCGGGCACGAACCGGCCGACGTAGGTGTGCGTACCCGAGGTCGCGATGGTGACGTCGGCCGTGGCCGTGCCTCCCGTGACCTCCGCCGAGCCGACCATCGCGTCGCCTTCGTAGAAGTCGACCTTGCCGGCCGCCCCTGCGGGCTTCACCGTGGCGATGAGGGCCACCGATTCTCCGGCGACCGGGTCGGCGGTGCCCGCCGCGAGCGTCACCGAGGTGTTGCGCGGTGCGGTCGGGTCGGCGGCCACCTGCACGGAGGTCCGTGCTTCGACCTTCGACACGTCGCCGAGCGCGACCACAGGGTGCGCGCCGTCGAGGGCATCCACCGGCACGACGACGTCGGCGCTGATGCCACCGTCACCGTCGGCCTTCACGACCACCGGCGTCTCGTCGTCGATGCGCACGGACACGTTCTCTCCCGCGGCGAATCCGGAACCCGTGATGGTCACCGTCTCACCGGGAGCCACCGTGTCGGCCGGAGCCTGCAGCTCGGGCGTGTACACGGGCTCGGGGTCGACGACCGCGATCTCGAGCCCGGCGTTCGCCGAGGCGACACCGTCGTCGGCCGTGACCGTCACCGTGTAGGTGCCCGCCACCGCGTAGGTGTGGGTGCCGCTGATGGCTCCGTCGACGATCTCGACCGGTGAGACGGGCGTTCCGTCTCCCCAGTTGACGTTCGCCGAGGTCTCCCCCTGGCCGCCGGAGACCGTGGCGAGCGTCGCCGTGAACTCCTCGCCCGTGGTCTGACCCTCGACCGTGCCCGCCGTCACCGCGAGCGGGGTGGCCGCCGCGCGGTCCCCATCCGAGGCGATGGCGAAGATGTGCACGCGTCCGTCGTTGAGCTCACCGGGTTCGGTGGGCATCGTGAGCGACTCGACCACCTTGGGTGCGCCGTTCGCGTCGACCGCGAGGGCGATCGGTGCGGTGGCGTAGATGGCGGTGTTCTTGGCGCCGCCCGACTCCGCACCGGTGCCCGACAGACGGCCCTCCGAGATCGTCAGCACCGTGTTGCCCTTGTAGGGGTTGCCGGATGCGCCGACCCAGTCGCCCAGGCTGATCGTCACCGTCTGCGTGGTGCCGTCGGTGAAGTGCAGCGTCGCCTGCGAGTCGCGGTTGCTCTCGGTGGCCGTGCCGATGAAAGCCAGCTGCGTCGCGCCGGAGCCCAGCGACAGCTTGACCGTCTGGCCCTCGCCCGTGATGTTGTCGGGCTGCCCCGCCGGAATGGCCGGGAGGTCGTAGGTCAGCGTGCTGCCGGGCACCGTGAGGGTCTCGCCCTGCACGAAGCCGTCGGCGGCCAGCTTGTCGCGGTAGTAGCCGTGGCCCTGCGAGTCGCAGTTCGCGGCGGTGACCCCGAGGTCGCCGATGCAGACGTTGTTGAACGCCCCGACCAGCGACTCGTCGCGGAACACCTCGACGGTGGCCGTGGTCTGCGCCACCGCCCCGGTCGAGTCGCGCACCGTGATGGCCGCGGAGTACGTGCCGGGGGTGGTGAAGGTGTGCGGAGCGCTCACCTTCCATCCGCCGAGCTCGTCCCGCGTGAGCGTCACGTCTCCCGTGGCGGTGCCGTCGCCGTAGTCGACCGTGACGTCGTAGCCCGAGGCCGCGGTCTCGGTGCCGACGATCGTCGCGAGCGAACCGGTGAACTCGGTGTCCACAGCCACGCGCTGCGGGGCGCCGGCCGAGATCGAGAGTCCGTCGGCGGCGGCCGCGGAGGCGAACAGCTCGACCTCCGAGAGCGCCAGCGCGGCAGCATCCGTCTGCAGCGTCAGTCGCACGCTGGTGAACCCGCCACTGCCCTTCGCGGTGAAGGGACGCGTCTGCGTGTCCCACCGGAACGACTCGACCTCACGGCTGTCGATCTCGGTCCAGGTGGTGCCGTCGACCGAGCCCTCGAGCGTCCAGCTCGACGGCGCGTTCGCGGCGGTGCCGCTGGTCAGCGTGTACTGGCCGATCGAAACGGGACCGGACTGCGACGTCCACACGAGCTCGGCGGAGTCACCCGAGAAGGTGACCTTCGAGTTCATGTTGTCGTCGACGAGCGAGCCCACGGCGGTGCCGTCGGCGGCGGCGAGCACGCCGCGCCCGGGCTTGGTCGCGTCGACCAGCGTCGTGGGAGCCTCGAGGTCCTCACCGAGGTCCTTCGCGCCCCACGTCGACGGGGTGTCGCTCATCGTGAAGTCGAGCGTGCCGCCCTCGCGCACCAGGTCGCCGTCGAACGTCGTGTCGCCGATCGGGGTGCCGTTGATGCTGACACCGGCCACGTAGTCCTTGCCCGCCGACGCCCCGGGGGCGTTGATGACGAGGTCGGTGTCGCCGATCGAGAGGGTCGCGCTGTCGAACAGCGGCGTACCGATCGTGTAGTCGCCCGAACCGACCTCCAGCGGGTAGAAGCCGAGCGCCGAGAACACGTACCAGGCCGAGAACTCACCGTTGTCCTCATCGCCCGGGTAGCCCTGGCCGATGTCGTCGCCGATGAAGAGACGGTCCTGGATGTCGCGGATGAGCTCCTGCGCACCCGACGGGTCGCCGGCCTCGGCCAGCACGTACGGGATGTGGTGGGCGATCTGGTTCGACATGCCCAGCATGCCCAGGCGCACGTCGCGCGCCTCGCGGGCCTCGTGGATGCCGGAGTAGTCCGCCTTCTCGCGCTCGGTGAGGAACGCGTGCATCACGTCGAGCAGACCCTGACGGCCGCCGTAGAGCGCGGCCAGGCCGTCGACGTCGTGCGGGGCGTGGAAGCCGAAGGTCCAGGCGCTCGCCTCGGTGAACGCTCCGCCCCAGGCCTTCTTGTCGAAGTCGGCACCCGTGGTCCACGAGCCGTCGGCGTTGCGCGAGGTGAACGTGCCCGCCTCCGGGTTGAACATCTCGACGTAGTGCTCGGCGCGCGCCTCGAAGTAGGTGGCCTCCTCCTTCAGCTGCTCCACCCGGTCGGCCGGGGTCGCCGGGTCCTCCGCGAGGGCCTTCGCCATCTCGGCGATGCCGAAGTCGTTGATGTAGCCCTCGAGGCCCCAGGAGGCGCTCTCGTGGGTGGTCGCCTCGGTGTAGCCGAGGAAGATCGACTGCCCGAGTCCCTTGCGTCCGACGGCGTTGGATGCCGGGAGCACGGTGGCGTTCTTGACCGCCGCGTCGTAGGCCTCGAGTGCCGTCTCGGTGCTGAGGGAGCCCGCGAGGTACGCCTCGGCGAACGCCACGTCGGAGCTGGTGCCGGTCATCAGGTCGGCGTATCCCGGCGACGACCAGCGCGCGATCCAGCCGCTGTCGCGGTACTGCTGCACGAACCCGTCGACGAGGTCTTCGGTCACGTCGGGGTACAGCAGCGAGTACAGCGGCCATGCGGTGCGATAGGTGTCCCAGAAGCCGTTGTTGACGTAGATCTTGCCGTCGACGACCTTCGCGTTGGTCTGCGTGTCGCTGGCCGTGCCGGTGGTGCCGGCGACGGGGCTCGCGTACTTCCAGACGGGTGCCGCCGCGCTGCCCGTGTTCTCGAACTGCGAGTTCGGGTACAGGTTCAGGCGGTAGAGGCTCGAGTACAGCGTGACGAGCTGGGTGTCGGTGGCGCCCTTGACGTCGTGCACGACGCTCAGCCGCTCGTTCCAGGCATCCTTCACCGCGGTGTGGGCCTGGTCGAACGAGACGCCCGCGACCTCGAAGCCGTGGTTCTTCTGCGCCTGCTCCTGTGAGATGAACGACGAGGCGATCCGCAGCTCGACCGACTTGTCGCCGGTGGTGTCGAACGCCGCGTACCGGGCGGAGCCGTTGCGGTCGCCGACCGTGGTCGCCCCTCCGGTGGACGGTGCGCGGTCGAAGGTGCCGTAGACGAACATCCGGGTGCGTCCGGGCCATCCGGAGCCGCCGTCGACCCATCCGCTGATGGTGTCGCCGGTGATCGACAGCTTCGACGAGCCGACGACCTGGTCGATGAGGATCGAGCTGGCGTCGCCGGTGAACGCGAAGCGGTAGATGGCGCCGTGGTCGGTGGCGGTCACCTCGGTGCGGATGCCGTTGTCGAACGTGACGCCGTAGATGTCGGGGCGCGCGATCTCGTTCTCGTGGGTGAACGTGAGCTTGCGGCCGGTGAGGCTCGACGAGGGGTTCGCGTTGGCGGCGGGCATGACCGCGAACTGGTTGCGGTCACCCATCCAGATGCTGGGCTGGTGCGAGAAGCCGATGCCGTTGAGGCCGGGGCGGTTCTGCGCGTCGTTGCCGCGCTGGTACTGGTAGATGTTGCCGGTGTTGTCGGCGTTGGTCATCGGGCTGATGAAGTTGAACCCGTTCGGCCAGGCGGTCGCGGGCAGGTTGTTTCCGCGCGAGAAGCCGCCGGTGGAGTTGGTGCCTCGGCGGGTGTCGACGTACGACACGAGTCCGTCGGAGGTGTCGAGCGGGGTGGCCGCGGCGATCTCGATGTCGTCGAGCCAGCCGCTGAACGAGGTCGCCGCCGTGGGCGCCTCGATGTTCTTCACGTCGGCGCCGGGGTGGTCGTAGGTGAAGACGATGTCGTCGATCGTCTTGCCCTCGAACTGGCCGAGGTCGACGGTGACCTTGTTCCACTGGTTCGGCCACAGCTTGTTCGAGCGACCCTGCTCCTGCGCGTTCGCGAGGTATCCGTACGAGTCGACGGCGCCCGAGGTCGACAGCGTCGAGCCGTCGTCGAAGGTCACGTCGACGGCCACGAAGGTCGCGGCGTAGGTCTGCTCTCCGTCGAGCACCGGGAAGACGAGGTACGACAGCTCGCTGTCGGCCGCGACGGCGGTGTCGACGTTCTCGTAGAGGGTGGTCGACGAGGAGGCGGGTCCGCCGGCGAGGTGACGGCCGGAGTACTGCACGGCCTTCGTGCCGGTGAAGCCGACGCCGGTCTTGGCGGTGTCGGATGCCGTGGGTCCGTTGCCGACGGTGAGGCGCAGGTCGCTCGCGGCCGGGGCGCCGTCGCCGGCGGCGATGGGCTCGAAGTCGGCGAGCTGGATGAGGTTGGTCGTCACACCGCGGTTCTCGACGACGTCGAGGCGGTAGTAGAGGAAGGGGGCGCTGGGCTGCGCGAGGTCGAAGGTGCGCGTCTGGCCGCGGCCGGTGAACAGCTCGTTGGAGCGCTCGTCGATGACGGTCCAGTCGGCACCGTCGTTCGAGCCGAGCACGCGGAAGTTCTTCGGATCGCGTTCCTGCGCGTCGTTGGCCGACGTGAGGGAGTAGCGGGCGAGGGGCTGCGCGGCGTTCAGCTCGTACTGCAGCCATCCCTTGTTCACGAACGCGAGCCACTTGGTGGCGGCATTGGCGTCGGCGGCGAAGGCGGCCGCCTCGTTGGGCGTGTTCTGCGCCGACGCGGTGACGTTCTTGACCGCCGGCAGCATGCTGCCGGGCGAGAACCGGTCCCCCGTGACGTTGACCGGCTGGCCCGTGCCGGTGAGCACGGGGGCGGCATCCGTCGCCTCGAACGACGACGAGAACGTGCCCGTCTCCGCGGCGACGGCGGGCAGCGGCGTCAGCAGCCCCGCGGTCACGGTCAATGCGGCGCCGGCGGCCGCCCAGATGCGACCCGCGGGTCGTGCGTTCCTCGCGTGGGGAACCGTCATGGTTGCTCCTCAACTCCACTGCAGTGTGTCGTTCGCCGACCGCAGCCCGGGTGGGACCGCGGCCGGCATGGTTATGACATCGCTGTCATAGGTCGAGACGCTATCACAGGGGATGCCGCGCGGGGAAGACACGGAGGGCATCGGATGACCCGTCATAATGAGCAGATCGCTCGGAGCAGCAGGAGCACGATGACATCACACGAAGACGGGGCCGCGCCCCGCGCCACCCTCGCACAGGTCGCGGCGCGAGCGGGCGTCAGCCTGAAGACCGCTTCGCGCGCGCTCGGGGGCGAGTCGTACGTCAGCGAGAAGACGCTCACGAGCGTGCTCACCGCCGCCGCCGAGCTCGACTATCAGCGCAACGCCGCCGCCAGCCTCCTCGCGAGCGGCCGGCTCGCCGACTCCCTCGGTCTCATCACCGGCGACTTCACCAACCCCTTCTACTCCGCTCTCGCCCAGGCCGTCGAAGACGAGATCCGTCCGCGCGGCATGCACCTGTCCGTCGCCAACTCGCGAGAGTCGGCCGACCAGGAGCAACGGGTCGCCCACGACCTCGCCGACCGGCAGACCAAGGCGGTCATCACGGTGTCTGCCATGACCGACCACTCCGAGTACGCGCAGCTGCAGGCCCGCGGCATCCCCGTGGTGTTCGTCGACCGGCCCGCCGAGGGTCTCGCCGCCGATTCGGTGGTGTTCGACAACCGCGACGGAGGTCGCCTGGTGGCGCGGCATCTCATCGAGCGCGGCCACCGGCGCATCGCCTTCATCGGCGACTACGCGTGGCTGCCCACGTATCGTCAGCGCCTCGCCGGCATGGGCGACGTGCTCGACGCCTCGGGCGCCCGCTGGCGCGACCTGCTGCGCACCGACGCCCATGACGTCGCCTCCTCGCGGGAGTGCGTGGCAGAACTGCTCGCGCTCGACGAACCTCCCACGGCCATCGTGGCCGGCAACAACCGCATCCTGCTCGGCGCCATGGAGCAGATCGCCGCGTCTCAGGCCTCCCCCGCCGTCATCGGCTTCGACGATCCGGAGTGGGCGCGGGTGCTCGGCATCAGCGTCGTCGCCGGCGACGTCGAGGAACTCGGACGCCGTGCCGCACGCCTCGCACTCGCGCGCCTCGGCGACCGCACACGCGAGCCGGAGAGCGTCGTCGTGCCCATGCGGCTCATCGAGCGCCGCTCCACCGCCCGCTGACCCGCCCCGCCGCTCGCGCGGGAACGAAAGGGCGTGCGGTCACACGAGAGACGCGGCGCGG
>DAMDKH010000089.1:0-7724 GCA_032099965.1 Microbacterium sp. | reverse complement strand
GGATCACGTCGTCGCCCGTCGACCCATCGAACACCGGGGGAGGCGGCACGATGTCGTCGGCCGGAACGGCGGCGAGCGCCGCCGCCTCGCTGTCGCCGGAGACGGGCGGCAGCTCTGCGACCGCATCCTCCCCGCCGTCCTGGCGCTCGGGGTCGGACGGGGGGATGCTGTCGCTGGTCATGGTCAGCCTCCGAGGGAGCCGACGTCGGTGACTCCGACGTCTGTGCGGTGGAAGTTCTGGAACGAACGCGAGGCCGTCGGCCCGCGCTGCCCCTGGTAGCGGTTGCCGTAGGGGCCGGAGCCGTAGGGGTTCTCGGCCGGCGAGGTGAGCCGGAAGAAGCACAGCTGCCCGATCTTCATGCCCGGCCAGAGCTTGATCGGCAGGGTGGCGACGTTGGCGAGTTCGAGCGTGACGTGCCCGGTGAACCCCGGGTCGATGAAGCCGGCGGTCGAGTGCGTGATGAGTCCGAGGCGCCCGAGCGATGACTTGCCTTCGAGGCGGGCGGCGATGTCGTCGGCGAGGGAGACCTGCTCGAAGGTCGCACCCAGGGCGAACTCGCCGGGGTGCAGGATGAACGGCTCGTCGGGGGCGACCTCGATGAGGCGCGTCAGTTCGGGCTGGTCGACCGACGGATCGATGAACGGGTACTTGTGGTTGTCGAACAGCCGGAAGTAGCGGTCGAGACGCACGTCGACGCTCGACGGCTGCACCATCGCGGGGTCGTGGGGCGTCAGGCCGATGCGGCCGGCGGCGAGTTCGGCTGTGATGTCGCGGTCGCTGAGAAGCACGGGGCCAGCCTACTCAGCCCTCGGCCCGAGCCGCAGAAGTATGCCTGCATCCGGCGACCGATCCCGCCACCGTCGTCGTCTCACCAGATGACGCGCTCCCCCGGGTGCGTCATCCATCAATGAATGATGACCGGAGAAAAAACATGTCGATGATGACGATGAACGAGAACCGCACCCCTCGCACCGCGGGCGGACGGACGTGGAAGAGCCGCTTCGCCGCGGTCGCCCTCGCCGCACTGGTCGTGACCGGAGGCGCGGTCGCCGCACCTCAGGCGGCGAGCGCCGCGACCAGGACGTGCGCGGACGACGGGTACAGCTGCACGATGAGCACCAGCGCATCGGGTTCGGTCAGCTTCCGCACGATCGACTCGTGGGGCGCCAAGCACGGCGCGCGCTACACCGTGAAGACCGCGGGGGGCACCACGCTGTGCTCCGGCACCCTCATGATCAACGGCGGATGGAAGACCTGCGGCCTCCTCGGGTACAAGGGCACCGTCAAGATCACGGTGGCGAAGTCGTGGAGCAACAACCTGCGGATCATCACCCCCTGATCCCACCGCACGCCCGAGGGGGAACGCCGGCCCACCCGGCTCGCGTTTCCCCCCGACCGGCGGCGTTCGGGTAGGCTGACACCATCGGCTTCCTCGGATGCCGTCCGGGGCTGTAGTTCAATGGCAGAACTTCTGCTTCCCAAGCAGACAGCGCGGGTTCGATTCCCGTCAGCCCCTCCACATACGACTTCCCGGCTCTTCCGGCGATCCTCCGACCCGCCCGGCGCCGTCCGCGCCGTCAGTAGTACATCGCGACGACGACCTTGGGCGGCGGCACGGTGCGCGTGCCAGGATCACTTCCATGCGCCAGGGGGCTGTTGTGACGACGATGGACGCTCACGCGAGGAGGAGCCGATGACCACCGTGGAGATCCGCCCGAGCCGCGGACCCGAGGAGTACGCCGCCCTGGTCGCCATCTGGAGGCGGGCGGTGGATGCGACGCACGCTTTCCTTGATCCGGCGGATCGTCGGGAGATCGAGGGCCGCCTCGCCTCGGACTACCTCCCGGCGGTCTGCGTGACCGTCGCCGACCGCGACGGTCGCCCGGTGGGGTTCTCCGGTGTGCTCGACGGGAAACTGGAGATGCTGTTCGTCGATGACGAGGCGCGCGGGAGCGGCGTCGGGTCGGCACTGCTCGACCACGCGGTGCGTGTGCTGGGCGTGACCGCGGTCGACGTCAACGAGCAGAATCCCTCGGCTGCGGCGTTCTACGCGCGCCGCGGCTTCACGCGCGCGGGGCGCAGTGAGACCGACGACGCCGGCCGCCCCTACCCGCTCCTGCACCTCCGCCTGCCCGCGGCGGGCGCCTGATCGGTTCGGCGCCGCGAGCCGGGCCCGAGGTCACACCCGGTAGTGGAGCCTCGCGTTGCTGCTGAGGACGGCGGCCGGGTCATCCACCCACTCCCGGATCCTGTCGATGTCGCCCGGGTCGAAGGGGCGTCGGGCCCGCGTCGACGGGAGGTCGGTGCCGAAGAACACCGAACGCGGATCGATGCTCAGGAGCTCTCTCATGAGGGCGCCCGGATCGGACACCGAGATACGGCCGAACCCGGTGGCCTTCACCCGCACCCCTGATTCGACGAGACGGTGCAGGGATCGATCGTCGCTGTCTCGCATGCCCAGGTGATCCACGCTGACGCTCGGCAACGCGGCGAGCGTGGGGGCGAGGTCTGCGAGATCCGCCGCGTCCACGTAGAGCTCCGTGTGCCATCCGTCCACGTCGTGCACGCGACGAGCGAGCCGATCGAGGTCGTCGACAGCGGCCGACCCGCCCCGGTACAGGTTGAATCGCACCGCCCGGATGCCGGCACCGCCCAGCCGCACGATCTCGGCATCCGAGACCGTCGCGGGAAGCTGCGTCACGCCCACGAACCCGGAGCCGAGCTGCGCGAGGGCATCGACGAGGTACGCCTGGTCGAAGGCCTGGAACGATCCGCTGACCACCGCCCCACCGGTGATCCCCAGGTCCGCCGCGTGCTGCCGATAGTCGGCGACGGTGAACGGATCGGGCAGGTAGCCGTCATTGGGGACCAGCGGGAAGCGCGGATCGATGATATGCAGGTGCGCGTCGAAGAGGTCTCGCACCGAGTCGTCCCGTCGCTCGCCGCCGAGCTCATCCTCGCGGCGGCTCCCGGGCGGGGTGGGTGGCGCCATACCGTCCATGCTAGATCGTGGCCCCGCGCCGAGGTCAGGGGAGGTGCCAGAGCTCGACGCTCTGCGGCGGATGCAGGAAGCCGGCCGCCTCGATCGCGGCGACGGTCTCGCGGTAGCTCGGCGACGTGGCGAGCGCGTCGGCCGAGGCCTCGTCGCGCCAGCGGGTGAGCACCATCCGGCGCCCGGGCGAGCGGGCGAGCGTCACATCGATGAAGCCCGGCCGGGCGGCGAACATCGGCAGGGATCGCGTGGCCGCGAACCTCTCGTACTCGTCGGCGCGCGACTCGTCGACGCCGGTCGTCCAGATCCTGAGGATCATCGGGGCTCCTTTCGTGTGGGGGGGTCGGGAGGGCGGTTCGCGCCGCCCTCCCGACCCCGGGTGGGTTCGATCGTCAGAAGCTCGCCACGAAGCTGCCGAGCACGCGGTCGATGGTGGCGAGGTCCTCCTCCGCCACCGCCTGCACGGCGAGGGCGATCACGTACGAGCCGTCCGAGGAGTACGCCGACAGCATCAGGTACTGCGCGCCGACCCCTCCGCAGTCCGTCCAATACGTGTACGCGCCCTCGTGGAGCCCGTCGGAGTAGGCGTCTTCCGCGGCCTGCACGCATCCGTCCTGCTGGAGCGACTGCGCGGCCATGGCGAGCCAGTCCTCCGGGGCGAACGTCGCCGTGTCGGTGGGGGCGGCCATGATCGAGACGCCGGGGGTGCGCCAGCTGTCGTCCGACTGGAAGGCGGCGATGTCGGGGCTGGCGTCGATGTGCGCCCACTGCCCGCCCGAGGCGTCGGTGAACACCGAGGTGTCGAGGCCGCCCCAGTCGGCCGGCACGTCGACGGCGACGCTCTGGGTGTCGTCGACGACGGTGGTGTATTCGACGTCGCCCGCGGCATCCCCTCCACTGGGCACACCGGCCGACTGCGCGACGGAGACCGCCTCGACGGCGTCGCCGTTGACCTGACCGGTGTAGTAGATGCCCTCGCCCGAGCGGAAGAGCTCGACCGAGAGGGTGGCGTCGGTGCCGTGCGTCTCGAGCACGCTGCAGTAGTCGGCCATCGTGCCGTCGGCGCCGAGCGAGACCCCTTCCATCTTGGTCAGCAGGTCGCCGGCCAGGATGCCCGCCTCGTCGGCGGCCGATCCGGACGCGACCGAGTTGACCCACACGCCCAGCCCCTCGCCGTCCTCCGACACCAGTGCGGTGCCGTTGATGCCGAGGCTCAGCACGTTCTCGCCCTCGGCGAGCCGGTCGAGCACCCCCTGCACCTCGTCGCGGTGGATGGCGAGGTTCTGGTCGTGCTGGTCGTTGCCGGCGTAGTTGACGCCGACGAGCTTGCCGTTCTCGTCGACGAGCGGCCCGCCGGAGTTGCCGGCGCGGATGCGGGCGTCGTGCTCGATGACGTGGCTGAGCGAGGCCCACGGGGTGTCCATCGCGGTGTCGGCCTTCGAGACGATGCCCCGGGTCATGGTGAACTCGGGGTCGCCGAGGGGGAAGCCGGCGGCGTACACGTCGGTGGCGGTGGGGATCTTGCCCTCGCGCCAGTCGAAGTGCGGGTACTCGTCGTCTTCGAGCTGGATGACGGCGAGGTCGAGGCACTCCGACGACCCCAGCACCTTCGCGTTCAACTCCTCGGACGTGTCGCCGCCGCGCCAGACCTTCAGCGTGCCGGCGCCGACGACGACGTGGTTGTTGGTGACGGCGAGGCCGTCGTCGCTGATGAGGAATCCGGATCCGCGCCCGGCCGCCTCGTAGCCGCCCTCCTCGGGCGACACGAACGTGCCCACGGCCTCGATCTGGAGGGTGGCGGACTGGATGTCGTCGAAGCCGACACCGTCGGATGCCTTGTCGTCGGCGGGGAGACCCGGGAGACCGGGGAACGCGCAGCCGCTGAGAACCGCGGCGAGGGAGAGCCCGACGGCCGCGGCGGCGGCCGGTCGTCGGCGGGAGGGGGTCATGCGAGGCGAGCCTTTCTGGGATGCCCGGGGGCGGGAGGAGAGCGGGGATGCCGTGTTCATACGGCACCGACGAAGAGGAAGAGCGTCCACGCCGCACAGGCGAGGATGCTGACGGCGAGCGAGGCGTACCCGAGGATGATCGCGGCCAGCGCCTGGCGGGCGCCGATGCGCCCGAGGTGGCGGGCCCGCGTGCGACCGATGTGGCCGCAGACGACGGCGACGACGAGCAGCGGGAACGCGATGGCGGCCGACAGGTAGCCGGTGATCGGAACGATCGACCAGAAGGCGGCCGCGGCACCGACGATGCCGAAGATCATGCCGGTCAGGGCCACGGGATTGGTCGGGGTCGGCGCAGCGGTCGGCGCGGACGGAGCGGCGAACAGGGCGGGGGGAGGCGGGATGCTCATGCGCGGCGTCCCGTCACTTCACGAGGCGCAGCACGAGCGGGTACCGGAAGCGTCCGCCCCCGTTGACCCGCACGGCCGCCACGATGGCGAGGACGAGGGCGGCGAGCTGCACGAGCCCGGCGAGGAGGATGAACACGAAGCCCACGAGCACGAGGGCGAGCGCGGCGCCGAGCACGTAGAGAGCCAGGGCGGCGCCGGCATAGGTGATCTGCGCGTTGAGCGCCTCCTTCGCTTCGCGATCCACGGCGTCGCTGCGGTCGCGGAACACGAGCAGGACGATGAGGGGGCCGACGAACGAGAGGAGTCCGGAGAGGTGGGCGAGGAGCACCCAGCGGGTCTCCTCCTCGGCCGTGAGCGGCACGGCGGGCAGGGGCTGATCGGTGGTCATGGTGGCGGTCCTTCGGTTGTGATCGGTGATGATCAGCAACGCTAGGAGCGCCGGGACGGCCGCAGGACGGGGTGGGCGCCCGGACAACCTTGCCGCAACGTTCGCCTCGTCAGGCGGTCAGTGGGCACCGCCGTACAGCTCGCCGACCGGCACCTCGACGCCGAGGACGTTGCCCGCCGGCGCGAGCGGACAGGCCCAGGCGGGGTCGTACGCGCACGACGGGTTGTAGGCGAAGTTGAAATCGAGCACGATCGTGCCGCCTGCGGCATCCGCGCCGAGATCGGCCCCCTTGACGGTGTCGAGCAGATACCGTCCGCCGCCGTACGTGCCGCCCGCCCGACCGGCGAGCGCATCGCGCACGGGCACGAACAGGCCCCCGCCGTAGGAGGTGAGCCGCCACACGTCGAGCGAGCCGGCATCCGGCACCTGCACGCGGCCGATCCGCTCGAACCCCACGACGCCGTCGGTGCCCGTCGCGAACTCGAACACGGCGGGCTCGGCGTCGAGGACGGGCAGGGTGAAACGCCAGGCCGGATCGTACGGCGCGAGGGGCAGGCCCTCGAACCCGACGCGGTCGGCGGGCAGCAGCGGGGAGGCGGGATGCGCCGCCATCAGTTCGTCGCGCTCGATGCGCCAGAGCTCGTGCGCGTCCTCGGGGTCGTCGGCGCGTCGAACCGCGTCGTACAGCGCGAAGACGCGGTTGCGCCAGTCGACGACGTCGAGGGCGGTGCGGGCGTGGTCGGAGCTCATGGAGTAACGCTACGGTATATCGCCACGAGACTAGATCGGCTGTCAAGCACACTGCTATCGTCCTCATCTGTGGACGCACACCCCCGTCATCCGACGGGGCGGGAGCGTCCGCCGTGAGGAGCGAAATGACCTGGTCCCGAACCCGACGCACCCTGACCGCCCTGACGGTGGCCGGCGGCGTGGCCCTCGCCACCCTGAGCGTCGCCCCCGCCGCGCAGGCGGCCGACGGCTACTGCGGCTACTACTCGGAATCGCGTGCGGTGAACAGCAAGTCGACGTGCACCACGAAGAAGCTGGCGAGCTACGTGAAGGTCGGCGGGCAGTACAAGTGGGGTCCCTACGTCACCACCGGACGCACGTCGTGGCAGTTGGCGAACTACGCCTCCGTGCAGGCGTACAGCTACGTGTTCCGGCCGGTGTGACCGATGACGACGACGAGGGCGACCCTCGGTCTCGCCGGTCTCGCCGGTCTCGCCGTGGCGGGAGCCCTCGTGGTCGGCTGCTCGGCCGTCGGGGCGACCTCCGCCTCGACGCCGGTGCCGATGCCCGCGTCGTCGGCGGCGGGTGAGGTCCCGGCCTTCGCGGGACCCTGGGCCGATTGGTTCACGACGGTCTACACCTCCGAGAACGCCACCGACGCCCAGCGGGAGATCCTGGCGGACGGGGTCATCACCGACGCCGAGTACGCGCAGGTGCGCGCCGACTTCGCGCAGTGCCTGGAAGACCTGGGCCTCACGGTGCATCTCGAGCCGGACGGCGGGTTCACCGTCGACGAGAGCGACGCGCTCAGCGAATCGCAGATCGCCGGAGACGCCGTGCCCACCTGCGAGGACAGCACGGTCGGGTCGGTCGGACTGCTGTACGAGCAGATCCGCCGCAATCCGGAGCAGAAGGACGAGGCGACGATCGTCGTCGACTGCCTGCACGACGACGGCGTGGTGGGGCCGGCGTACACCGCCGCCCAGTACCGCACGGATCTCGACGCGTACACCGGACTCGACTGGGACTCCGGTGCCGTGCGCGCCTGCGTGGACGACCCGCTGGGGCTGCTCGACGCCACGGCCCCGTGACGCGTTCGCGCTCAGGAGAGCCGCGGCGGCGCACGGTCCTCGCGGCGGCGGGGGTGATCCTGCTCGCGACGGCGGCGGTGGTGGCCGCCTGGGCCGCGGGGCAGACCGCCCTCCCGCCCGACCTCGGCACCGCCCACGTCGTCGCCCCCGCCGGCGACGTCCGGCGG
>DAMDKH010000088.1:0-7774 GCA_032099965.1 Microbacterium sp. | reverse complement strand
ACGCGCGGGGCTCACCCAGCTCCCTCGGCGCGGGGTCGCGGTGTCCGAGCGGACCCGCCTGCGGATCGCGCACGATGAGGTACGTCGGTCGGCCGAGCGCGCTGCTCACCGTGACGCCCAGATACTCGGCGATGATGCCCAGAGCCATGAGGACCGCGCCGATGCCGACCGCCGTCAGCACCATCTGCGACGTCCACCCGGCGGGGATGTCGACGGCGAACGCGCGCATGATCACGAGGTACAGGGCGAAGAGCAGACCGCCGGCGAAGAACACCGCGCCCACACCGGTGACGAAGCGCAGCCCGCGGGTGCCGGACGTCAGCACCATGCGCCAGAAGTGCGCGAACAGGCGGCGGTAGGAGTAGCCCGACTCCCGGTCGCCCTCCTCGCGGAGGAGCACGGGGGAGGTGACCGTCTTCGCCGACACCCAACTGAGGGCGACGTCGAGGTACACCCCGGTGCCGGCGTAGGCGGCGACGCTGCGCGCGATCTCGCCGAGGATGAGGCGGTAGCTGTTGAACTGCGACGCGCGGCCGCCCCCGAGAACCGACTCGAGCAGCTTCTTCGAGCTGCGCGACGCCGTGTTGCGCACGAATCCGTGCGGCGGGCGGTTGCTCGGCGCGGCGTACACCAGATCGGCCTGCTCGCGGAGGGCGGTGTCGATCATGCCCCCGATGAACAGGGGGTCGTGCTGGCCGTCCTCGTCGAGCGTGACGACCCAGTCGCCGCCCGAGCTCGCGATCCCGGCGAGGGTGGCGGCGTGCTGCCCGAAATTGCGGCTCAGCCAGACCGGCCGCACCCACGCGTGGGTGGCCGCCAGGCGGCGGATCACGGCGGCGGAGTCGTCGGGGCCGCGGTCGTAGCTGAGGATGACCTCGGTGACCTGCGCGCGGTGCCCCTCGGGGGTCGTGAACTCGGCGGTCCACGGGCGCACGGCCTCGATGAGGTCGTCGAGGGTGCGCGCACCCTGGTAGACGGGCGTGACGACGCTGATGCGGTGGACGTAGACGTCGTTCATCGACTCCTCCATCTGAGCACGGTGTACGAGAACCGGCGCAGGCGCGCCATCACGCCGGCCCGGAGGTTGCCGAGGCGCACGTCCGCGGCCGTGACGACCGACGGATGCTCCGCCCGCAGCGCCCGATGGAAGCGGCGCGCCTGATCGGCCTGCGAGGCGATGAGGACGGCGCTCCACTGGGTGTTCGAGAGGCGGAACGTCGCACCGACCTCGTCGTCGGGCACGAAGGTGCCCTGCAGCAGCACGCGGGAGTAGGTCGCCTGGTCGATGAGGTAGGGGAAGCGGGCATCCCACCCGCCGACCTGCTCGAGCGCGCGGCGCCGCATCATGACGGAGGCCGGTTCGCCGAACAGATTCGATCCGGCGCGCACCGCCTTCGCCGCTGCCGCGGCACCGGGCAGGGGCGTCGAGAGTCCGCGCAGGCCCCATCCCGCCATGAGGACCCGTCCGTCGGCGTCGGTGACATCGCGCCGGCAGGCCGTCAGGACGGCATCGGTCGATCGGAGGATGCCCGCCTGTCGCGCGAGGATCCCGGGGCGCAGCACGTCGTCGCCGCAGACGAGCTTGAGGAACTCGCCGCGCGCCTCGTCGGTGACGCGGTTCCAGTTGCGCTCGGCCCCACCGCCGGCAGGTGTGGTCAGCAGAGTGACGCGGGGGTCGTCGCGATAGCGCTCCATCACGGCCGCCGTGTCGTCGGTCGAGGAGTGGTCGGCGACGATCAGCTCGAAGTCGATGCCCTCCTGGGCGAGCACGGAGTCGACGGTCTCGGCGAGGGTCCCGGCGTTGTTGTAGGCCGGGATGACGACACTGACGGTGGGCGTGCTCATCGTGCGTGCTCCTTGCGCCGGAACGAGAACCGGCTGTGTCCGAAATAGCTCACCAGCGTCGTCACGAAGACGATGAGGGCCTGAGCGATCAGGGGCTCGAGGTGGGCGAACTCGACGAGGATCGGGAGGAGGACGGCGTTGATGCCGAGGGAGACGAGGTACACCATCTCGAAGCGCGCGAGGTCGGTCCAGACATGCCCGTGCACCCGGAACACCAGGCGGCGGTACAGCACGAAGGCGCACAGCACGCTCGCGACATGGGCGAACAGGAGGGTGACCATGTAGCCCCACAGCCGGCCCACCGTGATGTCGAAGAGGGCGAACCACGCGAAGCCGACGACCGTGTTCACGACGCCGACGAACAGGAAGGCGACGCGCCGGTCGCGGAACAGCTTGAGCAGGGGACCGTCGGGTCCGCGCATCCCGGCGACGGAGCGATCCTCGTCGGCGGGCTCCTCGGCGGGGGTATCGGGACGACCGTGGTCTCGACCGGTACTCATCGGCTCGTCACCTGCCCTGTGCTCCCGCTTCCGCTCTCCACCGACGTGCCGGTGCCCCCCGAGACTACCGCATGCCGACCGCGAGACCGCTGACCGAGCGGGCTGCAGCGGCGACGCAGGTAGCATGGGAACGCCATCGGCTCACCCTGTGCGGGGCGCCTCGGAGGATCCTTCCTGGGATCCAGATAGGAAAGACGCATCCATGGATCTCCTCATCGTCGGCTCGGGTCTGTTCGGTCTCACGATCGCCGAGCGGGCCGCTGCGGCGGGCCGCAAGGTCACGATCCTCGACCGCCGCCCCCACATCGGCGGCAACGCCTACTCGGAGGCGGAGCCGACGACCGGCATCGAGGTCCACCGCTACGGGGCCCACCTCTTCCACACCTCGAATCCCACCGTGTGGGAGTACGTCAACCGGTTCACGACGTTCACGAACTACGTGCACCGGGTGTACTCGACGCACAAGGGGGTCGTCTATCCGCTGCCGATCAACCTCGGCACGATCAACCAGTTCTTCCAGTCGGCCTACACCCCCGACGAGGCGCGTGCCCTGATCCAGCAGCAGGCGGGCGAGTTCGACGCGGCCAGCGCCTCGAACCTGGAGGAGCGCGGGATCGGCCTCATCGGTCGGCCGCTCTTCGAGGCCTTCATCCGCGACTACACCGCCAAGCAGTGGCAGACGTCGGCGAAAGACCTCCCCGCCTCGATCATCAGCCGGCTCCCGGTGCGGTACACCTACGACAACCGCTACTTCAACGACACGTGGGAGGGCCTGCCCACCGACGGCTACACGGCGTGGCTCGAGCGCATGGCCGACCACCCCCTCATCGACGTGCGTCTCGACACCGACTTCTTCGACACCACGCAGCCCCTGCACAAGGCAGCGGTCGTCGGGCAGGTGCCCGTGGTGTACACCGGTCCCGTCGACCGGTACTTCGACTACGCCGAGGGCGAGCTGTCGTGGCGCACGATCGATCTCGAGGAAGAGGTGCTCGACACCGGCGACTTCCAGGGCACGAGCGTCATGAACTACCCCGACGCCGACGTGCCCTACACACGGATCCACGAGTTCCGTCACTTCCACCCCGAGCGGGCCGATCGGTACCCGACCGACCGCACGGTCATCATGCGGGAGTTCTCGCGCTTCGCGAACCGCGAGGACGAGCCGTACTACCCGGTGAACACCGCGGCCGATCGCGAGCGCCTGCTGGCGTACCGCGAACTGGCGAAGGGCGAGAGCGGCGTGCACTTCGGCGGCCGCCTCGGCACCTACCAGTACCTGGACATGCACATGGCCATCGGCTCCGCGCTGTCGATGTGGAACAACACGCTCGCCTGACGGGCGCGCCATCGCGAAAGAGCATGACCACCGGATGAGCGGAACCTCGATCGGCGAGCCGGGATCGGCACGCCGATACCTGCACTCCCTCTGGCTGCTGTCGGCCAGAGATCTGCGTGTGCGCTATGCGACCAGCTGGCTGGGCTATCTGTGGTCGGTCCTCGACCCGCTGCTCATGAGCCTGATCTACTGGTTCGTGTTCACGCAGGTCTTCCAGCGCACCGTGGGGGAGACGCCCTACATCGTGTTCCTCATCACGGCGCTCCTGCCGTGGGTGTGGTTCAACGCGTCGGTGACCGACTTCACCCGCGCGTTCAACCGGGATTCCAAGCTCGTGCGGTCCACCGCCATCCCGCGGTCCATCTGGGTCAACCGGATCGTACTGAGCAAGGGGATCGAGTTCCTGTGCTCCCTACCGGTGCTGGCCGTCTTCGCGGTGTTCGCCGGCGCGACGGTCTCCTGGCAGCTGCTGTGGTTCCCCGTGGCGGTGGCCCTGCAGACCATGCTCCTCGTCGGCATCGGCCTGCTCGTCGCGCCGCTCTGCGCCCTCTACGCCGATCTCGAGCGCACCACGCGGCTCATCCTCCGCGTGCTCTTCTACGCCTCGCCGATCATCTACGCCGGCGCCGACCTCCCGGGCACGTTCGGGCAGCTCGCGCCCGCCAACCCGCTGTTCGGCATCTTCAGCCTGTACCGGGTCGCCTTCTTCCCCGACCAGTGGAACACCGCCGAGGTCGTCGGCGCCGTGCTCGTCAGCTCGGCCTTCCTCGCCCTCGGGGTGCTCGTCTTCCGCCGTCTCGAACCGGCCGTGCTGAAGGAGTTGTGATGAGTGCGATCGAGGTACGCGACCTGGGTGTGCGCTTCCGTCGCAACCGCCGCGGACGCCGCAGTTTCAAAGACCTCTTCAGCGGACGCTCCCGCGGTCGCCGTCCCGGCGAGTTCTGGGCGTTGCGGGAGGTCACCTTCGTCGTCCAGCCCGGCGAGTCCATCGGCGTCGTCGGACGCAACGGACAGGGCAAGTCCACCCTCCTCAAGCTCGTGGCCGGCGTGCTCCTGCCCGACGAGGGGCGCGTCGATGTCAACGGCGGGGTGGCACCGCTGATCGAGCTGACGGGCGGCTTCGTCGGTGACCTCACGGTTCGGGAGAACGTGCGTCTCACCGCCGGACTGCACGGCATGAGCCGGGCGGAGGTGTCGCGCCGGTTCGACGGCATCATCGCGTTCGCCGAGCTGGAGGACTTCCTCGACACCCCGTACAAGCACCTCTCCAACGGCATGAAGGTGCGCCTGGCGTTCTCCGTGGTGTCGCAGCTCGAGGAGCCCATCCTGCTCGTCGACGAGGTGCTGGCGGTGGGCGACCGGGCCTTCCGCGAGAAGTGCTACCGGCGCATCGACGAGCTCCTGGCGGAGGGGCGCACGCTGTTCTTCGTCAGCCACAACGAGCGCGACCTCCGTCGTTTCTGCACGCGGGGGCTGTACCTCGACAAGGGACGCCTCGTGCTCGACGCGTCGATCGGCGAGGTGCTCGACCGCTACAACGCCGACAACCCCCCGGGCTGACCCGCGGGGTCATCCCCCCGCGGCGGCGGGAGTGCGGTAGAGGATCAGTTCCGGTCCGCTGTTGCCCCCGCCGACGACGCGGGCGATGTAGTCGATGCTCCGCCAGATCCGCACCGGTTCCCAGGCCGATGCCGGCGGGGCGCCCACACTCGTCCAGGAGGTCTCCGCCGGGAGCGCGCGGATGGCGGAGTACACGGACTGCTCCTCGGGCATGGTCGACGCGTTGAGGTAGCGGGAGACCATCGCCGACGAGGTGAGGATGTACTCCATCCGGTCGATGCCCTCGCGCGGGGTCACGACGCCATCGACGACCTGGAGTTCCGACGCGAGGTTCCGGGGCCCATCGGTGCGGAACGGCGTGTAGCCGTCGTAGTACGTGTCGTCGGCCTCGATCCCGCGGGCGCGGAGATCTGCGGCGGCGGTCTCGCGTGTGTCCGGAGCGAGGGCGGAGGCCAGCTGCGCCACCGCTCCGCTCACCAGCGACAGTGCCGACAGCGCAGCCAGCACGAGCACCACGAGACGTGCGGGGCGGGAGCGGCCGGCGGTCCAGCGCCATGCGGCGTCGACGCCCACGGCGGCGAGCAGCAGCGGGGTGAGGAACATCGGCAGTCCCCAGCGGTCCCAGTGCAGGGTCAGTGCGGAGATCGCGATCCAGAACACCACTCCGGTCAGCAGCGGTGCCATGTCCCAGCGACGCTCGCGCACGGCGGCCACGAGCCCGACCGCCGCGAAGAGCACCAGCAGGATGCCGCCGTGCTGCAGGAACGTGGAGGCGTAGAACACGGCGTTGCCGCCCCAGTCCAGGCCGTCGGCACCGAGGTGCCCGGTGGAGTTCTGCTGCAGCAACTGCGCGCGCACGGCGGAGAAGTTCGTGAACAGCGTCGGCGAGAGCGCGAAGGTGAAGCCGAGCACCATCGCCACCGCTGCCGCGCCACGCACCGGGATCCGCAGGTAGCGGCGGGAGCGGACCGACGCGATGATCACCGCTGCGGCGATCGTGATCGTGGCGGCGAGGGCGGGGTACTTCGCCGTGATGCCGAGCGAGACTCCGGCCGACGCGAGCACGAGCCAGACCCATCGTTCGTTCTGGATGTAGCGCACCGCGCCGAGCACCGTGAGCAGGATGGCGAACACCAGCGGCACATCCGGCGTCGCGTAGCGCGAGTGCTCGACGAACGGGGGGAAGAACGCCACGGCGACGGCCGACCACAGGCCGGTCGTGCGGGCGAAGGAGCTGCCGACGAAGTAGGCCACGACGATCGACGCGGAACCGAGCAGGGCCGTCACCGCGCGGGCGAGGGCGTAGAACGGAGCCTCATCGACGGCGAAGAGCGCCTCGGGCGATCCGCCGCCGAAGAGGTGGCTCCAGGCCTGGAACGCGATGTAGCTGAGCTGCGTCTCCAGGTGGTCCGGGCGGAAGAAGAACGGGGGCGAGAACGAGTTCCGCTGAGCCATGTCGATGGCGCCCTCGACCACCACCCACTCATCGGCGTGGAGCTGGAGGGGGAGGCCCCAGCCGATTCCGCCGAAGCGGAGCACGGCGCCCGCGACGACGACGGCGAACACGGCCCAGCCGATGCGGTCGGGGCGGAGGCGACGCAGCGCTCCCGCGCCGCGCTCCGACCTCACGAGCGCGCCTCGCGGCCGAGGTCGCGGACGGCGTGGTCGAGCATGACGCGGGCACGGGCGCGGAACGAGTGCTCCTCGCGCACGCGGGCGCTGACCTGCTGCTGGGTCTCGTGGTCGGGGAATCGCGCATCCAGGTCGCTCTGCAGGAAGGGGACGATCTCGGAGACGCTCCGGTACGTCTGCACGGTGCCGCCGAAGATCTCCTCGATCCCGGGGACGCTGTCCGAGAACGCACGGCCGCCCGCGGCCACGACGTCGAACAGGCGGTTCGAGATGAAGCCCTCGCGCTGCATGTCGGCCCAGTGGTCGTTGAGAACCACGGCGGCGCCGGCGTACAGGCGCCCGAGGTCCTCGTTCGCGACACGCTCTCCCGTGATCGCCGATTCGGGGATGAACTTGTCCCAGTCGCCGCCGTACAGCTCCAGCGGCAGCCCTGCGCGCACGGACTCCATGACCGTCGGGCGGGGGATGCCGCGGCTGTTGCCGACGAAGAGGATGCCGGAGCGCCCCTCGACCTCGCCGGGGTGGAACCGCTCGGGGTCGGTGCACTGCAGCAGGGGTTCGACGGGCAGGCCCCACCGCGTCGTCTGCTGGGCGGACCAGCTGAGCGATGCGGCGAACACCCGGTCGAAGCGCTGCGCCTCGGCGCGCGTGACCATGTCGGGGTGACTGATCACCCAGAGGTACGACAGCGTCGCGGGCGCCGGGTCGTATTCGTCGAGACCGCGGAGGTGGATGACGACGTCGTCGAGGTGGTCGGAGGGTCGTCGCTGGGCCTCGCGGGCGTCGACGACGGCCTCCTGCCCGAGCGACTCCAGCGCCGCCGCGAGCGATCGGCCGAAGTGGGTGTCGCCCCAGGTCTCGCCGCGCGGCCCCGCCGGTGAGGCGGTCTTGATCGCCC
>DAMDKH010000087.1:2850-7803 GCA_032099965.1 Microbacterium sp. | reverse complement strand
TCGCTCGCCACCGCGCACATCGCCGGTGTGGAGCGCTGGCTGCGCCAAGCCGCCGCCGCCTGACCCCTCACCCCCGCGGCTGCACTAACACCCCGCGGCTGCACTACCGCGGCTGCATCACCACCCCGAGGCCACCCCGCGGCTGCACCACCCCGCGGCTGCACCCCCGCGGCTGCACCACCCCGCGGCTGCACCAACTCAGGACATCCCGGCGTTTCCGAGCCCCCACGCACCCCTCCACCCCCTCGTACCGGGCGTCGGTCCTGAGTTGCGGCGAGGCGGGGCCGAACCCGGCGGACGTCAGGCCCCTAGTCGCCCCATCGCGGCGTCGAACTCGGCCACCACCCCGCGGCTGCACCAACTCAGGACATCCCGGCGTTTCCGAGCCCCACGCGCCCCCTCCACCCCTCGTACCGGGCGTCGGTCCTGAGTTGCGGCGAGGCGGGGGCCGAACCCGGCGGACGTCAGGCCCCCAGGCGCCCCATCGCGGCGTCGAACTCGGCCGCCGAGCTGTCGCTCACCGCGTGGAACAGGGTCTGCTCGATCACGTCGGGGGCGGCGGTGAAGTAGGGGACGCCGGCGAGCCGCAGTCCCACGATGTCGTCGGCCGACCGCAGCGAGGCGGCGAGCACGTTCGACCCGCTGCCCACGCAGACGTCCTGCATGCGGGCGATCAACGTGTCGGCGTCGAGGCCGGCGTCGCGCATGCGTCCGAGGTAGGGAGCGATGTACTGGGCGCCGATGCTGGCGCAGGCGAGGGCCTGGGCGATGGAGTAGACGGCGGTCACCAGCACGGTCGCGCCGTCGCGCACGAGGGCGGATGCCGCGGCGAACCCGTCTGCCGTGGCGGGCACCTTGACGCACACCTTCGCTCCGAGCGCGCGGATGGTCTCGGCGTTGCGCAGGAAGGAGGCGGTGTCGCCGCCCCAGGTCTGGAAGAAGATCTCCTCGGCTCCCTCGGCGTCCCATCGGGCGTAGAGATCGGGGATCTCGGCGGCGGTGCGGCCTCCGCGTTCGAGGATCGTGGGGTTCGTGGTGACGCCGTGCACGACGCCGGCGGCGAGGAGTCGGGAGACGCGGTCGACGTCGGCACTGTCGACGTAGAGACGGGGGGCGATCGCGGTCATCGGAGCTCCTCGGGGTCGACCTGTCGTTACAGGTTCGGCTTCGGCTAATGTAATGACAGGCGCGGACCGATGTCAAAGCATCCCGGGCCGCCCATCCCCGTCGACGACGACCAGGAGCGACATGGCCCCCGCACACCCCTCAGACCGTTCCGGCGTCGTCATCGTCGGCAGCGTCACCGCCGACGTGACCACGTTCTCCCAGCGCCTTCCCGCGCGGGGCGAGACGATCCTCGGCGATCAGTTCACCCTGATGCTCGGCGGCAAGGGCGCGAACCAGGCCGTCGCCGCCGGTCGCTCCGGCGCCCGCACGAGCTTCGTCGGATGCGTCGGCGACGACCTGTTCCACGACCTCGTGGTCGACGGGCTCACCGCCGCCGGCGTCGACCTCGCGCATCTGCGCACGGTGCCGGGGCCGACGGGCATCGCGCACATCCGCGTCGACGCGTCGGCGCAGAACGACATCGTCATGGTGCCCCTCGCCAACGCCGCACTGAGCACCGCGCAGATCGACGAGGCCCTCGCGGCTCTCGCGCCCACGACCTCCGTGCTGCTCACCCAGCTCGAGACCCCGTCGGCCCTCACCGCCCACATCACCGCCCGCGGCCGCGAGCACGGCATGACGGTCATCCTCGACCCCGCCCCCGCGGCACCTCTGCCGACGGAGGTCTGGGCGAGCATCGACATCGTCACCCCCAACGAGACCGAGGCGACCCTGATCAGCGGCATCGAGGTGACGGATGCCGCGACCGCCGAGCAGGCCGGACGCTGGTTCCTCGCCCAGGGCGTCGGCGCGGCCGTCATCACCCTCGCCGGCCAGGGGTCGTGCGTGGTCACCGCCGACGGGGCGTCGTTCGTGCCGCCGTTCCCCGTGGAAGCCGTCGACACCACGGCGGCGGGCGACGCGTACGCCGGGTACCTCGGCGCGGCCCTGGCGAACGGCCGTCCGCTCGCCGATGCCGTGCGTCTCGCGACCGCCGCCGGCGCCCTCACCGTGACCAAGCAGGGAGCCTCGCCGAGCCTCCCGATGCGCGCCGAAGTCGAGGCGTTCCTCGCCGAGCGCACACCGGCCGGCGTCCCCGCCGCCTGACCCCCGCCTCACCCCACCGGACCGGAGCCCGCGATGCGCAAGACCTCGACGACCATCAATCCCGCTCTCTCCCGCGTCATCAGCGAGACCGGGCACACCGACCTGCTCGTCGTCACCGACGCGGGCCTGCCCATCCCGCCCGGCTCCGAGCGCATCGACCTGGCCTACCGCGCTGGCGCCCCGGCGTTCCTCGACGTGCTCGACACCGTGCTCGCCGAGCTCGTCGTCGAGGGGGCCACGGTGTCGGCGGAGGTCGCCGAGAAGAGCCCGGAGATCCTCGACGCGCTGCGCGAGCGGTTCGCCGGGATGGGCTTCGAGATCGAGCTGATCCCGCACGTCGAGTTCAAGAAGCGCACCCATGACGCCCGCGCCTTCGTGCGGTCCGGGGAGTTCACCCCCTACGCGAACGTCATCCTGCACGCGGGGGTAGCGTACTGAGATGACCTCGCCGACCCTCGACGCGATCGACCGCCGTTCGGCGGCGCCGATGTACGACCAGTTGCGCCGCCTCATCATCGACGGGATCGCGCGCGACGGTCTGCAGCCCGGCGATCCCCTTCCGGGCGAGCACGGACTGTGCGAGCGCTACGGCGTCTCGCGCACGGTCGTGCGGCAGGCGCTCGCCCAGCTCGAGCACGAGGGTCTCGTCGAGCGCGTCAAGGGCAAGGGCACCTTCGTCTCCCGCCCGCGCACGGCCGAGAGCCTGGTGCACACGCTCGTCGGTCTGTACGACGACGTCGAGAGCCGGGGCGGCCATGTGCACAGCGATGTCCTGCGCCACGAGCGCACGATCGCCGACGACGAGATCGCCGCGGCGCTCGAGATCCCGACCGGCTCGCCGGTGGTGGTGCTCGAACGTCTGCGGCACGTCGACGACGAGCCGTGGTCGCTGTCGACGACGTGGATGCCGGATGCCGTCGGCGCCGTCACCCTCGGCGTCGACCTGTCGGAGGCGTCCCTCTACCGGCTGCTCGGCGAGAACGGCATCGTCGCCACCCACGGCGTGCGCTCGGCCGAGGCGACCGTCGCCACGCATGAGCAGGCGGGGCACCTGGGCGTCAGTGCGGGGTCGGCGCTGCTGCGGCTCCGAAGCGTGAGCCGCACAGACGACGGTACCCCGATCGAGTACTTCATCGCCTTCCACCGGGGAGACCGGTCGCGCTTCGAGTTCCAGCTGCAGCAGGAGCAGTCGCAGGCATCCCTCCTGCACATCGACGGCCGGGGCGGCATGACCCTCGCCGGTCGCACCCGCGTGCAGCCCTGAGCGCGAACGGCGCATCCCGCACACCGCGTGCACTCAGACGGCCGCCCGCGCCTCCCACCCCGTGCTCACCGACCTGACGCTCGACGGCGACACCGGCGAGGGCGGGGCACCGACGATTGACGCCGGGTACGCTCGACCTGTGGACTCCTGGACCTCCCATGCGATCGCCCTGCTGGAGGCCGACGCGAACCGCAGCGCCGACACGCACCTGCACGTCTTCCCCCTCCCGGCCGAGTGGGGCATCGACCTGTACCTCAAAGACGAGTCGGTGCATCCGACCGGATCGCTGAAGCACCGCCTGGCGCGCTCCCTCATCCTCTACGGCCTCGTCAACGGCCATATCCACGAGGGCACCACCCTCGTCGAGTCGTCGAGCGGATCGACCGCCGTCTCCGAGGCCTACTTCGCGCGGATGCTGGGGCTGCCCTTCGTCACCGTCGTGCCACGGTCGACCGTGCAGGAGAAGATCGACCTCATCGAGTTCTACGGCGGGACCTGCCACTTCGTCGACCGCGCCGAAGACATGTCGCCCGAGGCCCGCCGCCTCGCCGGCGACTGCGACGGCCACTACCTCGACCAGTTCACGTTCGCCGAGCGGGCCACCGACTGGCGGGGCAACAACAACATCGCCGAGAGCGTGTTCAGCCAGCTGTCGCAGGAACGGCATCCGATCCCCCGGTGGATCGTCGTCGGCGCCGGCACCGGAGGAACGAGCGCCACCTTCGGCCGCTACGTGCGCTATCGCCGTCACGAGACGCGGATCGCCGTGGTCGACCCGGAAGGCTCCGCGTTCTACGACAGCTGGGCCGGCACGCCGGACGCCCCCGCCGGACGCCCCAGCCGCATCGAGGGCATCGGACGCCCCCGGGTCGAGCCGTCGTTCGTGCCGAGCGTGATCGACGAGATGATCCAGGTGCCGGACGCGGGGTCGATCGCCGCCATCCGCATGCTCCGTGACCGCACCCTGCACTGGGCGGGTGGCTCCACGGGCACCAACCTGTACGGGGCGTTCCAGCTCATCGCCCGCATGCGCGCCGCCGGCGAGACCGGCAGCATGGTGACCCTCATCTGCGACAGCGGCATCCGCTACGCCGGCACGTACTACTCCGACGCGTGGGTCACCTCGCAGGGCTGGGATCTCGGCCCGCACCGCGCCCGCCTCGACGCCTTCCTCCAGACCGGCGTCTGGGCCGACTAGTCCACCCCGGCCGAACCACCTCACCCCGGCCGAACCACCCCGTCCCGCCCCCTCCTCCGCCCCGGCCCCGCCACAACTCAGGACCGCCCGCCGCCTCCGCCCTCCCTCTCCGCGCCAGGACGGGGTTCGCGCGCGAGGGGCCCCTCCGCGCCTCCCGTTCGTCCTGAGTTGCGGCGGCTACGCTGGCCGCATGACGACCCTCATCCTCACCGTCGCCGGCGCCGCCCGCCCCGGCCTCGTCTCCGCCGTCGCCGACGCCGTCGATGCGCACGGCGGC
>DAMDKH010000087.1:0-2763 GCA_032099965.1 Microbacterium sp. | reverse complement strand
ACGAGCGCGTTCCTGCCCTGCAGTCCGCACTGCGCGCGCTGACCGGGCTGCTCACGGTCACGATCCACACCGGGTCGGATGCCGCGGCCGCCGCGTCGCACACCATCTCGCTGTCGGTGCTGGGCAACGACCGCCCGGGCATCGTGCACGAGGTGTCGGGCGTGCTCACCGCTCACGCCCTGAGCATCACGAGCATGACGACCGAGACGCGCGATGCCGCCATGGCCGGAGGGCGCCTGTTCGAGTCGACGGTCACGGCCACCGTGCCGACGTCGGCCGATCTGGACGCGCTCCGCGCAGACCTCGAGGAGCTGGCCGCCGAGATCCAGGTCGACGTCACCCTCGCCTGACGCCCCCGCTGCCTACGCCGAGGCCCCCTGCCGCTCATCGCGACAGGGGGCCTCGGTCGGTGCGGCGCGGCGGCGCGTCAGACCAGGCGCGACTTCGGCGAGGTCTGGTACGTGTGCTCGGCGTCGCGGTTGACGGTGTCGCCGAGCGCCTCGTCGATCGCGGTCATGGTGTCGGCGTCGAGCGTGACGCCGGACGCCTTGACGGTGTCGGCGAGCTGCTCGGGCCGGGATGCCCCGACGAGCGCCGCAGCCACGTTGGGGTTCTGCAGCACCCACGCGATCGCGAGCTGCGGCATCGTGAGACCCGCCTGCTCGGCGATGGGCGTGAGGCGCTGCACGGCGGTGAGGATGTCGTCCTGCAGGAAGCTCTCGATGAACCCGGCGCCGGAGTTCTTGTCGGTCGCGCGCGACCCCTCGGGCAGGGGCTGGCCGGGCAGGTACTTGCCGCTCAGCACGCCCTGGGCCATCGGCGACCACACGATCTGGGAGATGCCGAGCTCTTCGGATGCGGGCACGACCTTGCCCTCGATCACGCGCCACAGCATGGAGTACTGCGGCTGGTTCGAGATGAGCTGGATGCCGAGCTGCTTCGCGAGCGCATGTCCTTCGCGCAGCTGCTCGGCCGTCCACTCCGAGACGCCGATGTAGAGGGCCTTGCCCTGCCGCACGACGTCGGCGAAGGCCTGGAACGTCTCTTCGAGTGGGGTCTCGTAGTCGAAGCGGTGCGCCTGGTAGAGGTCGACGTAGTCGGTGCCGAGGCGCTTCAGCGAGCCGTTGATCGACTCCATGATGTGCTTGCGGCTGAGCCCGGTGTCGTTCGGACCCTTCGGACCGGTCGGGAAGTACACCTTGGTGAAGATCTCGAGGCTCTCGCGACGCTGCCCTTCGAGGGCCCGGCCGAGCACGACCTCGGCGGCCGTGTTGGCGTAGGTGTCTGCGGTGTCGAACGTGGTGATGCCGGCGTCGAGCGCGGCGTGCACGGTCTTGACCGCCGCGTCGTCCTCCACCTGCGAGGCGTGAGTGACCCAGTTGCCGTACGTGATCTCCGAGACCTTGAGACCGCTGTTGCCGAGATAGCGATAGTTGACCATGTCCCCACGCTAGCCCCGGCATCCGACACCGAGGGCCGGATGTGCGAGGTTCCCGAGCATCCCGGGTCACCCCGGGGTCAGCTCGAACGGACGGCCTCGCTCACGGCCGTCGACTGGGTCTGCACGATGGCGGCGCGATCGGCGAACCCCTCGGCGGTGACCTTGTCGAGAGCGACCTGCTTGCGGATCGCCAGAGCCTTCTCGTAGAGGCTCGGTTCGCCGTAGCTCGTGAGCACCTTCACCAGCACGGGCAGCAGTTCGATCATGAAGAACAGCGCCGCGATGAGGATGTGCGCCCAGAGGATCGCGGGCTCCTTCTCGCTGAGCCTGTTCAGGCCGCTGATCTGGCTGAGCAGCCCGACGGCTCCGGCGTTGCCCTGCGCCACGGCATCCGCCCGGGCGTTGTAGGCGTCGAGCGCCTGGTCGTAGGTGTCGCGGGCGGCGGGCAACTGGTCCTGCGCGAGCTGCCGGTTCTGCGCCTCCGACGTGGCGGTGCTCTCCTTGGCGGTGGTGCCCGCTGCGGCCAGCTCCTCGTTGGCGACGCGCAGCTGCTCGGCGAGCCCGTCGTAGGTCTGCTGGGCCTGGGCGAGCTGGGCCTGCGCGGCGTCGCTGCTCGCACCCTCGCCGTTGACACCGGTGCAGCCGGGCACGGTGCCCGCGCCCTCCCCGGTCAGCTCGCACTGGTACAGGGCGCGCGCCTGGTCGATCACGGTCTGCTGCTCGGCGAGCTTGGCGGTGAGGTCGTCGACCGTCGACTGCGCGGCCGACTCGGAGGCCGACGACGAGTCGGTGCCCGCGACGATGCCGGTCGCGGCCTGGTTCTCGAGCTCGGCGACCTTGGCGGTGGCCGCGTCGAGGGCGATCTTCTCGGGGCCCGACTCCAGCGCCTCCTGGTCGGACTGCGCCTGGGTGATGTTGGTCGCGGCGACCTCGCGGGCGATGTCGTTGTGGAAGACCTGCAGCACGAGGGGCTCGGCGACGACGAAGCCGATGATCGCCGCCATGATGACGCGCGGGATCGCGAGGCCGATGAGTCGCCACACGTTCTTCGTCGATGCCATGGTCGACGTGAGGAACCGATCGAGGTTGAAGATGATGAGCGCCCACACCACCGCGAGCGGCACGGCCAGCCAGATCGCGGCCTGCACACCGGTGGTCAGGGCGAAGAGCATCGAGATCGCCGAGACCAGGGCGGTGCCGGCGAGCACGAAGAACATCTGCACGAAGCGCGGCGTCTCCCCGGGCACGCGGTCGAGGATCTCCCCCTCCGCGCCGCCGAGGATGGCGAGCTGCCGCAGACGCGACCCCGGGGTGCGCGGGGT
>DAMDKH010000086.1:898-7832 GCA_032099965.1 Microbacterium sp. | reverse complement strand
GCGATGCTGCCGGCGATCGCCGCGGTGGGGAGGGCGAGCGCGCCGGGGCCGATGAGAGGGCGCGGCGCCGGCCCGAGCGAGATGAGCGCGGCGACCGCACCGAGCAGGAAGCAGATGACCGTGACCCACACGGCGACCGTCTCGCCGTGCAGACGGTCGCTCTGGTCCATGGGTACATCGAAGCACGACTCGGATGCACCGGTGTACCGCGATATCGCGCGAGTTCGCCGCGGTACGGCACGAGATCGGCGCGGGCAAGGGGCAACGACGGAGCATCCGGGCGCACTAGCGTGGACGCATGCGCATTCCCGCCGCGATCCGCGTCGCCCAGCGCTCGCCCCTGCTGCAGGTCGTGAAGTCCGCCGCCGCGACGATCGCCGCCTGGCTGATCGCGGGCTGGATCTTCCCCTCCCAACTGCCCGTGTTCGCCGCCATCGCGGCGCTCCTCGTGGTGCAGCCCAGCGTCAACCAGTCGCTGTCGAAGGCGCTCGAACGCAGCATCGGCGTCATCGCCGGCGTCGTGATCGCCGTCGGGCTGGGCCTGCTGCTGGGGTCGCCGAGCTGGATCGTGCTGCTCGCCATCGTCGTGGCCATGCTCGTCGCCTGGATCTTCCGCGCATCGCCCGGCACCGGCAACCAGGTCGCCATCTCGGCGATGCTCGTGCTGGCGCTCGGGTCGTCGAGCCCCGAGTACGCCCTGGCCCGCATCGTGGAGACGCTCATCGGCGTGGTCATCGGCATCGTCGTCAACGCCTCGATCGTGCCGCCGGTGCTCGTCGTGCCCGCGCGACGGCAGCTCGGGCTGCTGGGGGCCGAGCTCGCGGCGAGCCTCGACCGACTCGCCGACGCGCTGCCCCACCCGCAGGAACCGGCGCGGCTGCAGGAGCTGATGCTCGAGGCCCGCCTCCTGCGACCGATGAAGGACGCCGCCGACGCCGCCATCGCCGCGGGCGAGGAGTCGCTCACCCTCAACCCCCGACGCTCGACGCACCGAGCCGACCTGCGCGAGATGCGCGCCCTCCTCGAGCGCCTCTCGCCCATCGTCACGCAGGTGATCGGGATGACCCGGGCGTACGCCGACCACTACGACGACTCGATCGGCGAGGAGCCCGCGGTCGTCGCGATCGCCGAGCAGCTGCGGCGCGCCGGACACGACGTGCGTCTCGCCGTGCAGATCGCCGACGTCGCCCCGGAGCCGGAGATGCTCACCTCCGCGATCCCCGCCCTCACCTCGCCCCTCGTCATCCGTCCGCCGTCCTCGCAGCACTGGATCCTCATCGGCTCGCTGATGGAGGACCTCCGGCGCATCCGCGGAGAACTCGTCGACGACGCTCCGGCCGCCTGACACCGCCGGGCGGGCGCGCGGATGCCCCCGCCGCTTCCGCGCGACGGGGGCATCCTGGCGTCACGGGGTCTCGGTGATGACCCGTGGACGCGGCAGCGCGAGCATCGCGCCCGTGTCGGTGAACTCCTGCTGGATCTCGTCGTCGTGCCGGTACGTGAACAGGCTCACCCCCACCGCGGCGACGAACGCGAACACGAACGCCGGGAGCAGCTCGTAGAGGCCGGTGTCGAGCGCCTTCCAGAGGAACACCGTGGCCGCGCCCACGAACATCCCCGCGAACGCCCCCCACGTGGTGAGGCGGCGCCAGAACAGGCTGAGCAGGATGATCGGGCCGAACGCGGCGCCGAAGCCCGCCCATGCGAACGACACCAGGCCGAGGATCGTGTCGTTCGGCGTGAGCGCCAGCACCGCCGCGACGACCGCCACGACCAGCACGGCCCCCCGCCCCATGAGCACCAGTCGGCGCGACGACGGCGGGGTCTTGCGGAACACCTTGTAGAGGTCCTCCACGAGGGCGGACGAGCACACGATCAGCTGGCTCGAGATGGTGCTCATGATGGCGGCGAGCACGGCGGCCAGCACGAGTCCCGCGACGAACGGATGCAGCAGCGTCTGCGACATGAGCAGCACGACCGTCTCGGGATTCGACAGGTCGATGCCGTTCTTGGCGATGAACGCCAGCCCCACGAGACCCGAGAACACCGCGCCGGCCAGCGACACGACCATCCACGAGATGCCGATGCGGCGCGCGCTCTTGGCCTCCTGCGGCGAGCGCAGCGCCATGAAGCGCACGATGATGTGCGGCTGGCCGAAGTAGCCGAGGCCCCAGGCCAGAGCCGACACGATCGCGAGCACGGTGCCGCCGGTGAGGGCGGTGCCGCCCAGGAGCGAGAGGTGGTCGGGGGCGACCTCCTGGATCAGCTCCCCGGTCTCGCCGAATCCGCCGACGGCCACGACCGCGGCGACGGGGATGACGATCAGGGCGATCACCATCATGAGCCCCTGCACGACGTCGGTGAGCGAGGCACCGAGGAATCCACCGAACAGGGTGTACGCCAGGGTGACCCCCGTCACCAGCAGCATCCCGGTGAGGTAGTCGCCGTTGAACGAGCTCTCGAAGAACACGCCCCCGGCGACCATCCCCGAGGAGATGTACAGCGTGAAGAAGACGAGGATCACGACGCCCGACAGGATGCGGAGCATCCGCGAGGTGTCGCGCAGCCGGTTCTCGAAGAAGCTCGGCACCGTGATCGAGTTGCGCGAGACCTCGGTGTAGGCCCGCAGGCGCGGGGCCACGAGCAGCCAGTTCAGGTAGGCGCCGATCGTGAGGCCGATGGCGATCCAGGCCTCGATGAGGCCGGACACGTAGATGGCGCCGGGCAGACCCATCACCAGCCACCCCGACATGTCGGAGGCTCCGGCGCTGAGGGCGGCGACCCACGGCGGCAGGTTGCGTCCGCCGAGCATGTAGTCCTCGTGGTCGGAGGTGCGGCGGAACGCGATCCAGCCGATGAAGAGCATCCCGGCGAAGTAGAGCGCGAGGGCGGCGAAGGTGAAGATCTGGTCGGACATGGGGTTCCTTTCGTGCGGCCTCATCGCCGCGGTCGCGCTCCGATGATGTCAAACGCTCGGACCGACCGCCACTTCTCCGGCCCAACCATCTCGGTACATTGGCATGGTGAGCACGCACATCGCGGCCGAACCCGGCCAGATCGCCCCCATCGTCCTCTTCCCCGGCGACCCGCTGCGGGCGAAGTGGATCGCCGAGACCTTCCTCGACGACGCCGAGCTGTACTCGGAGACCCGGGGCATGCTCGGCTACACGGGCACGTGGAACGGCCACCGCGTCTCGGTGCAGGGGTCGGGCATGGGTCAGCCCTCGATGGCGATCTACGCGCACGAGCTCTTCGCCGAGTACGACGTGCAGACCATCGTGCGCGTCGGCTCGTGCGGCGCGCTGACCGAGCGGCTGAAGGTGCGCGACATCATCATCGCGAACGCCGCGAGCACCGACTCCGGCATCAACCGCGTGCGCTTCCACGGTCTCGACTTCGCCCCGGTCGCGGACTTCGCCCTGCTGCGCGCCGCGGTCGAGGCCAGCGAGGCCGACGACCTCGAATCCGCCGTGCACGTGGGGCAGCTCTTCTCGAGCGACCAGTTCTACAGCACCCGCCCGGAGCTCACCGAGCCCTTCGTGCAGCACGGAATCCTCGGCGTCGAGATGGAGGCGGCGGGGCTGTACACGCTCGCCGCGTTCCACGGACGCCGCGCCCTGGCCATCTGCACCGTCAGCGACCACATCGTCACCGGGGAGCAGACCACCGCCCAGGAGCGCGAGCAGACCTTCGGCGACATGGTGCGCATCGCGCTGCGCGCCGCCACCTCCGTCTGACCTCGACTCCGGACTCGCCCCCGGCCCGTCTCCCGCCCCCGGTCTCCTCGGCGGCCGTGCCACAACTCAGGACCGCCGCCGCCCCGACCCCCTCGGAAAGGACGGAAGGGGCCGACCGACCCCCTGTCGTCCTGAGTTGGTGCGACGCGCGCGGCCGCATGTCGCGGATGGGATGATCGAAGCACCATGGCATCGCTCCTCGACCCGACCACCCTGCCCGACGGATCCGATGCGGATGCCGTCTACACGGCGTTCGTCGAGTGGGCCGAGTCCACCGGCATCCAGCTGTATCCCGCCCAGGACGAGGCGCTCATCGAGATCGTCTCGGGGAACAACCTGATCCTGTCGACCCCGACCGGCACGGGGAAGTCGCTCGTGGCGGTCGGCGCGCACTTCGCCGCCCTGCTCGCCGGACGGCGCAGCTACTACACCGCCCCCATCAAAGCGCTGGTGAGCGAGAAGTTCTTCGCGCTGGTCGAGGTGTTCGGCGCCGAGAACGTGGGCATGGTCACGGGCGACTCCGCGGTGAATGCGGACGCGCCGATCATCTGCTGCACGGCCGAGATCCTCGCCAACCTGTCGCTGCGTCAGGGCACCGAGGCCGCCGTGGGTCAGGTCGTCATGGACGAGTTCCACTTCTACGGCGACCCCGATCGCGGCTGGGCCTGGCAGGTGCCGCTGCTCGAACTCCCGCAGGCGCAGTTCGTGCTGATGTCGGCGACCCTCGGCGACGTCACCGATCTCGCGTCCGACCTCACCCGGCGCACCGGCCGCGAGACCGCGACGGTGACGGGGGTGGAACGCCCGGTGCCGCTGCACTTCTTCTACGAGCAGACGCCCATCCACGAGACGGTCGAGGATCTGCTGAACACGGGTCAGGCGCCGATCTACGTCGTGCACTTCTCGCAGGCGGCGGCGATGGAGCGCGCCCAGGCGCTGTCGAGCACGAAGGTCGCGACCCGGGAGCAGCGCGACGCGATCGCCGACCTCATCGGGGCGTTCCGCTTCACGACCGCGTTCGGCAAGACGCTGTCGCGCTTCCTGCGGGCGGGCATCGGGGTGCATCACGCGGGCATGCTGCCCAAGTACCGCCGCCTCGTGGAGCAGCTCGCCCAGCGCGGACTACTCCGGGTGATCTGCGGCACCGACACCCTCGGCGTGGGCATCAACGTGCCCATCCGCACCGTGCTCCTCACGGCGCTGACGAAGTTCGACGGCACGCGGATGCGGCAGCTGAACGCGCGCGAGTTCCATCAGATCGCGGGGCGCGCGGGTCGTGCCGGGTACGACACCGCCGGCACCGTGGTGGCGCAGGCCCCCGAGCACGAGACCGAGAACCTCGCGGCGATCCGCAAGGCCGGCGACGACCCGAAGAAGAAGCGCAAGATCATCCGCAAGAAGGCGCCGGACGGCTTCGTGTCGTGGGGCGAGCCGTCGTTCCGTAAGCTCATCGACGCGGAGCCCGAGAAGCTCACCTCGCACATGCAGATCACGAGCGCGATGATGCTGAACGTCATCGGCCGGGGTGGCGACGTGTTCGCCAACATGCGCGCGCTGGTGTTCGACAACCACGAACCCCGTGCGCGTCAGCGGGAGCTGGCCCTCCGCGCGCTCGGGATCTTCCGCACGCTGCTCGAGTCGGGAGTCGTCGAGCGCACCGCAGACGGCGAGATCCGCCTCACCGTCGATCTGCAGCCCAACTTCGCCCTCAATCAGCCGCTGTCGCCGTTCGCCCTGGCCGCCTTCGAGCTGCTCGATCCCGATCAGCCGAGCTTCGCGCTCGACATGATCTCCATCGTCGAATCGACTCTCGACGACCCGCGCGCCGTGCTCGGACAGCAGGAGTTCCTGGCGAGGGGCGAGGCCGTCGCGGCCATGAAGTCGGAGGGCATCGAGTACGACGAGCGCATGGAGCTGCTCGAGCAAGTGACGTATCCGAAGCCCCTCGACGAGCTGCTGACGGCGGCGTTCGAGACGTTCAGCGCCGCGCAGCCCTGGATCCGCGACTTCGAGCTGCACCCCAAGTCGGTCGTGCGCGACATGTACGAACGGGCCATGTCGTTCGGGGAATATGTCGCGTACTACAAGATCGCCCGCTCCGAGGGCGTGGTGCTCCGTTACCTCTCCGACGCGTACCGCGCGGCTTCGCAGACCATCCCCGAAGACCTCAAGACCGAGGATCTGCGCGACCTCATCGAGTGGCTCGGCGAACTGGTGCGCCAGGTGGACTCCAGCCTGCTCGACGAGTGGGAGGAGCTGCGCGCGGGCATCGACAACGGCCGGGTCGACGGGGCCGACGAGGTGGTGCCCCCGGCACCGCGGCGTCTCACGAGCAACGTGCGCGCCTTCCGCATCCTGGTGCGCAACGAGATGTTCCGCCGCGTGCAGCTCGCCGCCCGCGAAGACGTCGATGCGCTCGCCGACCTCGACCCCGGGTTCGGTGCGGCGGCGTGGGACGCCGCGCTCGACGGCTACTTCGCCGACCACGACGAGATCCTGACCGGGGCGGATGCGCGCAGCTCCGCCCTGCTGCTGATCACCGAGGGCGGCACGGCGTGGTCGGTGCGGCAGATCCTCGACGACCCGGCAGGCGATCACGACTGGGGCATCACCGCCACCGTCGATCTCGCCGCCTCGGACGAGGCGGGGACCGCGGTGGTGGAGGTGACCGCCGTCGACCGGATGTGACGGTCACCTCCGGACCGCTCCGCGCACGAGGCGCGCGATGAGCTCGGGATAGGGCACCCCCGCGGCCGCGAACATGCGCGGCGCCTGCGAGGCCGCCGTCAGGCCGGGCATGGTGTTGACCTCGTTGAGCACGGGCCCGTCGTCGGTGAGGAAGAAGTCCATGCGGGCGAGTCCTCCGCATCCGAGGGCGTCGAACATCGCCAGCGCCGCACGCCGGAGGGCCGCGTGCTCGTCGGTGGACAGCCGGGCCGGCACCGTGAAGCGGGCGGTGCCGTCGTACTTCGTGGCGGTGTCGAAGAGCCCGGCCGTATGGATCTCGAGGGGCGGAGCCGCCCACCGAATCCCGCCGCTCTCGCACAGCACGGCCACGTCGATCTCCCGGCCGTGCACGAGTTCCTCCACGAGGATGCGCCGATCGAGTCGTGCGGCGGCGCGCAGGGCGGGCAGCAGCTCCGCCTCCTCCCGCACGAGGGCGACGCCGTGACTCGACCCGGACGAGACCGGTTTGA
>DAMDKH010000086.1:0-888 GCA_032099965.1 Microbacterium sp. | reverse complement strand
CGACCACCGGCGCCGCGAACTCGACGTCGCCGATGTCGTCGGCTCCGACCACCCGGCCCGGCGCGGTGCGCAATCCCACGGCATCCGCCACGAGTTTCGTCGCCCACTTGTCCATGCCGATCGCCCCCGCGCGAAGGCCCGAACCGACGACCCGCACCCCGGCGAGGGCGCACAGTGCGGCGAGCGCCCCGTCTTCGCCGAGCGCCCCGTGCACTGCGGGGAACACCACGTCGGCCTCAGCCAGCAGCGGCATCGCGCGGGCGATGGATTCGGCCGGCGTGGCTGCGGCCGCCATCCCCTCGGTGCGCCAGATCCCCTCGCGATCGATGGTCACGCAGGTCACCCGGTGGTCCCCCATACGCAGCGCTGCGGCGACCGCTGCCGCCGAGGCCAGCCCGACCTCGTGCTCGACGTTCTGCCCGCCGCCGATCACCAGCACCTTCGTGGTCATGAGACGCTCCTTCGCACGCGCGGGCCGATGCCGGTCAGGAGGGTGTGCGGGATCGTTCCCGCCCATCGCGCCCACTCCTGCACCGAGGGCACTGCGCCCCCACCCGGGCCGAACACCGTGGCGAGGGTGCCGCGCGGCACGCGGTGGTCTCCGGTGTCGACGACCACCTGATCCATCGACACCCGGCCGACGATCCGATGCCGTCTGCCCGCGATCTCGACGGATGCCGCGGCCGAGAGCTCCCGGGGGATGCCGTCGGCATAGCCCACCCCCAGCACGCTGAGGTGCGTGGCGCGCTCCCCCACGTGCCCCCCGCCGTACCCGACGGACGTGCCGGCCGACACGCGCGCCGTGTGCACGACCGCGGCGGTGAGGCGTGCCGCCCCCGCCAACGCCACGGTCTCGGACGGATCGATGCCGACGAGCCCGGCGCCGAT
>DAMDKH010000085.1:0-7871 GCA_032099965.1 Microbacterium sp. | reverse complement strand
CTCGCCCTGCTGCTGGCCGCACGCGGCGGCCTGCACTACGCCAACCTGGCCGTCCGCTCCCGGCGCGTCGCCGATGTCTGCGGCCCGCAGCTCCGGCGGGCCCTCGAACTCCGTCCCGACCTCGTGTCGATCCTGGTGGGAGCGAACGACCTCGTGAAGCGGCGCGTCGACATCCCCGCGCTCGCCGCCTCCCTCGAAGACGGCGTGCGGCGGCTGCGGGAGTCGGGCGCGACCGTGGTGCTCGTCACCCCCTTCCTGCCCGGACAGCGTGCAGCGGGCATCTACGCGACGCGCTTCTCGGCCTTCGCCACGGCGCTCGCCGGGGTCGCCGCACGGACCGGCGCCGTGCTGATCGACACCGATCTCCACCCGGAGCTGCCCGAGCGGCCCAACTGGGGGGAGGACCTCGTGCATCTCAGCAGCGCCGGCCACCGGTTCCTCGCGTACCGGGTCGGCGAGGTCCTCGGCGTCCCGCATGCCGAGGCGCTCGGCGTGCTCGATGCCGCACTGCACGAAGAGTCGGAGATCGGCACCGGGCTGTGGTGGTCCCGTCACGCGCTGCCCTGGGTGTGGCGTCGTCTGCGGGGTCGGGCCGCCGGAGACGGGCGAAGCGCCAAGCACGACGACTACGTCTACCTCGGACGACCGCGCGTGCCCAGCGATGCGACCGTGGGCTGAGGCGGGTTCCGCGTGAACCGGCGTGTGCGCTGATAGAGTTGCGGGGGCTGTGCTCTCGCGCGGCCCCATAACTTCATATCGGATCATGGAGCGATCGGCGGAGGAGCTGGTCCCCTGTGGTGGGTTCCTCGGCGGCGCATCCGTCGGGTGGCTTTCTACTGGTGGCCAGCGCAGGTGACATTCGCGAGAGTGCTCGCGCGCCCTTATCCTGCCGTTCCGCTCCTTCATGAACACGCTCGCGCGTCACACGGATTCGCGAGTCTAAACAAAGAAGGAGAGACCTCTTGGAAGGTCCTGAAATCACCGCCACCGAGGCCGTTCTCGACAACGGCCGCTTCGGCACCCGTACCATCCGCTTCGAGACCGGCCGCCTCGCGCAGCAGGCTCAGGGCGCCGTCGCCGCGTACCTCGACGGCGAGACCATGCTCCTCTCGGCCACCAGCGCGGGCAAGCACCCGCGTGAGGGCTTCGACTTCTTCCCGCTGACGGTCGACGTCGAGGAGCGCTCCTACGCCGCGGGCAAGATCCCCGGCTCGTTCTTCCGTCGCGAGGGTCGTCCCTCGACCGAGGCCATCCTCGTCTGCCGTCTGATCGACCGCCCCCTGCGCCCGTCGTTCGTCGACGGTCTCCGCAACGAGGTCCAGATCGTCATCACCGTCCTCTCGATCGCGCCGGGCGAGTTCTACGACGCCCTCGCGATCAACGCGGCCTCCGCGTCGACGCAGATCTCGGGCCTGCCCTTCTCCGGTCCCGTCGCCGGTGTGCGCCTCGCGTTCATCCCCGGCCAGGGCGAGCACGCCGACCAGTGGGTCGCGTTCCCGACGGCAGAGCAGGTCAGCGAGGCCGTCTTCGACCTCATCGTCGCCGGTCGTGTCGTCACGAAGAACGACGGCACCGAAGACGTCGCGATCATGATGGTCGAGGCCGAGGCGACCGAGGGCAGCTGGAACCTCATCAAGGCCGGCGCCACCAAGCCCGACGAGGCCGTCGTCGCCCAGGGCCTCGAGGCCGCCAAGCCGTTCATCGCGCAGCTCGTCAAGGCTCAGGCCGAGCTCGCCGCGACGTCGTCGAAGGAGCCGGGCGTCTACCCCGTCTTCCCCGCCTACAGCAGCGAGGTCTACGACTTCGTCGCCGGACGCGCGTACGACGACCTGGTGAACGTCTACCAGATCGCCGACAAGCAGGAGCGTCAGGGCGCCGACGACGCGGTCAAGGACCGCGTCAAGGCCGAGCTCATCGCCGCCGTCGAGGCTGGCGAGCTGCCCGCCGGTGCTCCGCTGGAGTTCTCCGCCGCGTACAAGTCGGTCACCAAGACGATCGTCCGCGGACGCATCCTCACCGAGAGCGTCCGCATGGACGGCCGCGGTCTGGCCGACATCCGCCCGCTCGACGCCGAGGTGCAGGTCATCCCGCGCGTTCACGGTTCGGCGATCTTCCAGCGCGGCGAGACCCAGATCATGGGTGTCACCACGCTGAACATGCTCAAGATGGAGCAGCAGATCGACTCGCTGTCGCCCACCACGAGCAAGCGCTACATGCACCACTACAACTTCCCGCCGTACTCGACCGGTGAGACCGGCCGCGTGGGGTCGCCGAAGCGTCGCGAGATCGGGCACGGCTTCCTCGCCGAGCGCGCCCTCGTGCCGGTGCTGCCGAGCCGCGAGGAGTTCCCCTACGCGATCCGCCAGGTCTCCGAGGCGCTGAGCTCCAACGGCTCCACGTCGATGGGTTCCGTCTGCGCGTCGACCCTGTCGCTGCTGAACGCGGGTGTGCCGCTGCGCGCTCCCGTCGCCGGTATCGCGATGGGCCTCGTGTCGGACCAGGTCGACGGTGAGACCCGCTACGCGGCGCTGACCGACATCCTCGGTGCCGAGGACGCGCTGGGCGACATGGACTTCAAGGTCGCCGGAACGAGCGAGTTCGTCACGGCGATCCAGCTCGACACGAAGCTCGACGGCATCCCGTCGTCGGTGCTCGCCGGGGCCCTGACTCAGGCGCGCGACGCCCGTCTGACGATCCTCAACGTGCTGAACGCCGCAATCGACGCTCCCGACGAGATGGCGCCCACGGCGCCGCGCGTCATCAGCGTGCAGATCCCGGTCGACAAGATCGGCGAGCTGATCGGTCCGAAGGGCAAGACGATCAACGCGATCCAGGACGAGACCGGCGCGCAGATCTCCATCGAGGAGGACGGCACCGTCTACATCGGTGCGACCGACGGCCCCTCGGCCGAGGCCGCCCGCGCCCAGGTCAACGCGATCGCGAACCCCACGAACCCGGAGGTCGGCGAGCAGTTCCTCGGAACCGTCGTCAAGATCGCCACGTTCGGTGCGTTCATCTCGCTGCTCCCGGGCAAGGACGGACTGCTGCACGTCACCGAGGTGCGCAAGCTCGCCGGTGGCAAGCGCGTCGAGAACGTCGAGGACGTCCTCAACGTCGGCCAGAAGATCCTCGTGAAGATCACGAAGATCGACGACCGCGGCAAGCTCTCGCTCGAGCCCGTGATCGACGAGGCTCCGGCCGCTGACGCTCCGGCGTCGGAGGAGGCTGCGGCCGAGTAATCGGAGCGACCACGTAGGGGCCCGGTGCCGACCGTCAGGTCGGCACCGGGCCCTCGTCCGTGGTGTGACCAAACCGTTACAGGAAGTTCGGACGCCGTTCCGCGGATTGGTCGGCGGACTCCCAGGTTTCGCCTACTCTCGAAGTACGCACCGGGGGGTGCAGAGGTGCAGGTACGCCGGATCGGTCGCCACCGATCGACGTGGGGGTGAGGATATGCGGTTGTTCGGCCCAGGCCCGACGACATCGGAGGCGAGCGCGCCGCAACTCGACGCCGACCACCCCTCCGCTCCCATCCCGATCGTCGGTCCCGGCGTCGGGGAGACCATCCGGGTCGAGCTCGGTGAGTCGGGACACCGTGTCTTCCCCCTCATGCTGGGGGCCGCGGAGTTCGGCTGGAACGTCGACCTCGAGACGAGCCACGGCATCCTCGATCGCTACGTGGAGTTCGGCGGCAACGCCATCCACACGGCCGACGGGTTCTCCGGCGGCCGCAGTGAGCACATCATCGGCCAGTGGTTGCGCTCGCGCGGTCTGCGCGAACAGGTGGTGATCGGCGCGCGCATCGGCGCCCACGCCGACAACCCGGGGCTGGGATCCGTCAACCTCGTGCGCGCGGTCGAAGGCTCTCTGTCCCGGCTCGGCGTCGACCGCATCGACGTGCTCTACCTCGACGCCGCGCTCGACGCGACGACCAACCTCGAAGACACGCTCGCGACGGTCGAGTGGCTGGTCGAGGCCGGCAAGATCGGGACGGTGGCCGCCTCCGGCTTCGCGCCCGAACGGCTCGTCGAAGCCCGCATCCTGGCGTCGGCGGGATACCCGCGGATCGAGATCATCGACACCCCGTACAACCTGCTCCGGCGTCAGCCGTTCGAAGGCGATCTGCGTCTCGTCGCCACGGCGCAGAGCCTCGCGGTGACGCCCTCGCACGCGCTCGAGCACGGCTTCCTGTCCGGTCGGCACCGGTCGAAGTCCGTGGTGTCCCGCGGGGTGCGTGGGGAACAGCTGCGCGGCAGCATGAACCGGCGGGGCACGAAGGTTCTCCGGGCGCTCGACGAGGTGGCGGCCGAACTGAGCGTCCCGGTCGCGGCGATCTCCGTGGCGTGGCTCCTGGCCCAGCACACCGTCGCAGCGCCGATCGTGAACGTCTTCGCCGCCGACCACGTCGACGAACTCATGCAGGGCGCCGGCGTCTCGTTGACGCGCGCGCAGGTGTCGGAGCTCTCGCGTGCCGGGAGCTGAGCGAGGCTCCGCCACTCCGTCGCACCCGTGACATAGGGTGGAAGAAGAAGAGTCCGGCAGACGCTGGCGACGAAGCGAGCGGATAGTGACGCATTACATCTACCTGGTCAGGCATGGCGAGCACCAAGACGCCGAGCACGGCCTCGCCGACGGCCCCCTCTCCCCGCGCGGACAGCGGCAGGCGGAGCTGATCGCCGATCGCCTCGGCGGTCTGCCCCTCGACGCCGTCTGGCACTCGCCGCTGCTGCGGGCGGCCGAGACGGCCCGCGCGATCGCCGGGCGCCTCCCGTCCGTCGATCCGAAGCCGACTCCGCTGCTGTTCGACTGCGTTCCGACGGGGATGACCGAGGAGACGCCTGCGGTCTTCGAGCCCTTCTTCGGGTCGGTCACCGACGCCGAGGTCGAGGCGGGCGGTGCGCAGATGGCCGACGCGGTCAACGAGTTCCTCGTCCGCAAGACGGGCGAGGTCCACGAGGTGCTCATCACCCACAACTTCGTCATCTCGTGGTTCGTGCGCGAGGTCCTCGGCGCGCCGGAGTGGCGGTGGATGACGCTCAATCAAGCGCACTGCGGGCTCACGGTCATCGCTCAGAAGCAGGGCCGCCCGTGGACCCTCCTCACGCACAACGACACCGGGCACCTGCCGGTCGAACTGCGCACGGGGATGCCGGATCCGATTCCCGTCTGAGCCGCGACCTCCGATCGACCCCTGCCCCGCGTGCCCGGGACTCGGGCCTCGTCGCGCTCCCTAGACTGGTCACATGACCACGCAGGTAGCACTCGTCGGCGGGACCGGCCGGCTCGGCTCGATCATCCATGCGGTGATCGACGAGATGGAGGGCTTCGAGATCGCCCGGGTGCTGACGTCATCGAGCGACCTCGCCGAGCTGGAGGGCGCTGATCTCGTCGTCGACGCGACCACCCCGCAGGTGAGCGTGGAGGTCGTGCGCGCTGCGGTGGAGCGCGGCATCAACGTCCTGGTCGCCACCTCGGGATGGTCGGCCGAACGGATCGCTCTCGTGCGCGCGCTCGTCGACGATGCGGGCACGGGCGCGGTCTTCGTCCCCAACTTCTCGCTGGGGTCGGTGCTCGGATCCGCCCTGGCCGCTGCGGCTGCGCCCTTCTTCGGGTCGGTGGAGATCGTCGAGGCGCATCGCGACACCAAGATCGACTCGCCCAGCGGAACCGCCGTGCGCACGGCGGAGCTCATCGCCGGCGCCCGTGCCGATCAGGGACCGGTGAGCGCGCCGCACGCCGATCAGCGAGCGCGGGGGCAGCAGGTGGGCAGTGTGCCGATCCACTCGTTGCGCCGCCCCGGGGTCGTCGCCAAGCAGGAGGTCGTGCTGTCGGGGCCAGGCGAGTCGCTGACTATCACGCACGACACCGTCGAGCCGGCCCTCGCCTACGCGCCCGGCATCCGGCTCGCCGTGCCGTTCGCCCGCGATGCCTCCGGCATCGTGGTGGGGCTGGAGAGCATGATCGACATCGGCATCCGCTCATGACCTCGCGCATCGGCGTGGGGGTGATGGTTCTCTGCCTGCTGCTCTACATCGTCGTCGTGGGGCAGCGCGCGTTCCTGATGCTGACCACCGGAGACCCGATCGCGATCGCGATCGGCGTCGCTCTCGTGGTCATGCCGCTGATCGGGGTGTGGGCCCTGTTCCGCGAGATGCAGTTCGGTTTCGCCGCCGATCGTCTCGCCCGCACGCTGACGGCGGAGGGGCGGATGCCCGAGCCGGAGACGCCGCTGACGCCGAGTGGTCGGATCGCGCGTGATGACGCGGCGCCGGTCGTGGCTCGGTACGCCGCGGAGGCGGAAGCGGCGCCCGAGGACTGGCGCTCGTACTTCCGCCTCGGCGTCGTCCAGGACGCCGCGGGGCGTCGCAAGGACGCCCGTGCCAGCATCCGCGAGGCGATCCGGCTCTCCCGCGGCTGAGTGGAGTCTCAGGCGAGCGTCGCCTCGAGGGTGATCTCGATGCCGGCCAGCGCCTGCGACACCGGGCATCCGGTCTTGGCCGCCGCGGCGATCTCCTGGAACGCGTCGGCGTCCAGACCGGGCACGACGGCGTTGACGTTCAGGTGGCTTCCGGTGATCCCGGTGCCCGGCTTGAACGTCACCGAGGCTCCGGCGTCGATTCTTTCGGGCGGGGTGCCGTTCTCGCTGAGGGCGTGGGCGAGAGCCATGCTGAAGCACGACGCGTGAGCGGCGGCGATCAGCTCCTCCGGGGTGGTGGTCGTGTCGCTGCCCTCGCTGCGCGCCTTCCAGTCGATGGGGAAGGTGCCGAGCTTCGACGAGGAGAAGGCCACGGTGCCGCTCCCATCGGCGAGGGTTCCGGTCCAGGTCGTGTTCGCTTCGCTGGTGACAGGCATGGTTCCTCCGCTTCTCGCGCTGCGATCGTCGCAGCGTCGCGTCGTCGTCAGCCTAGCGACCGCTTCTCGGCGGGGGAACGCCGGTCATGCCGCTCCGGTGCGGCCCCGCACCCCGGCGCGCTGCAGCAGGAGGTAGAGCCGGCAGCCCAGGCACAGGCCGATCGCCGCATTCAGGAAGGCGGCGAAGAACGCCGCCGTCGTGGCGAGGGGGAGCGCCCACGGAGTACCGGCGAGTTGGAGCAGCAGCCCCGTTCCGACGACGGCGAGGCCGACACCCTGGGCGAAGCGCGGAGGCCGCGGGTCCTCGAGGTACGTGGGTGCGGCGAGACGCGGGCGGACGATGCGCCGGAAGATCAGGGACCACGGGGTGCTCGTCGGCGCCACGACGCCCCACAGGAACAGGGCGCCGATCAGAAGGGTGAGGAGGAACGCCGGGTCGAGGACGCGGTCGGAGAGGGCCGCGTGGGTGATCGCCCAGCCACCCCCCGGCAGGAACGTGGCGTCGGAGAGCGGCTGGTAGGCGAACCAGCCGAACGAGGCGCTGGCCCGAGCCGTCGACAGCCCCGTCACACCCAGGAAGGTCGCGACCAGCAGCAGCGCCGAGGTGATCGTGGCGGCGAACCGGGGTCCTCGGGGATCGATACCAGCGGGTGCGGACATCACTCTTCTCCTGGGGGTCAGATCGAGGCGATCGCGTCGGCGACGGTCGCGAGGGTCGGCACGCCGTGCGCACGAGACCGCACGGCGCCGGTGGAGTCGACGAAGAGGATCGTCGGCGTCTGGAGAACGCCGTACCGGCGCGCGAGGTCCGGGCGGTGCGTGAGGTCGACCTCGACGTGCCGGACCCCGGGATCGTCGGCCGCGAAGCCCTCGAGCGCTCGGCGCACCTGCGGGCAGCGTGCGCAGAGGTCCGTACTGAACTGCACGAGGGTGACCCGCGCCGCGAGGCCGGGGAGATCCGCGTCGGCGGGGTCGAAGTGACGGCCGTCGGCCGCTCGGAGCCTGCCGTCGCGTCGCCG
>DAMDKH010000084.1:0-8027 GCA_032099965.1 Microbacterium sp. | reverse complement strand
GCCGCGGAGCACGTGGCGTCAGGCGAGCTCGTCGCCTACAACGAGCTCCTGATCGGAGCCGAGCGCACGGGCGTCACGCATCAGTTCGGCACCCTGGTCGCCACCTCCCACCGGGGTCACCGGCTCGGCACCCTGGTGAAGTGCGCGAACCTGCTGCGGTGGCGCGAGATGGTGCCGGACTCCGACCGCGTGTCGACGTTCAACGCGGAGGAGAACAGGCCGATGCTCGACATCAACGAGGCGATCGGCTTCGTCCCGGTGTCGTACGCCGGAGCCTGGCAGAAGAAGCTCTGACGTCCGGTCGCGGGCGGGATCATCCTGCGGGATGAGCCTCCGCCCGCGACCTCATCCTCCGGGGCGACGAGATGCGGCCCCCGCAGGACGAGGCTGGATGCATGCTCACCCCCGTCATCGAAGCCCGCGCCCTCGTCAAGTCCTTCGGACACACCCACGCCCTCGCCGGGATGGACGTCACGATCACCCGTGGCGAGTCCGTCGCCGTCATGGGGGCGTCCGGTTCGGGCAAGACCACGCTGCTGCACGTCCTCGCCGGGATCACGGCTCCGGACAGCGGCTCCGTCGTCTTCCACCCGTCCGCGGGCGCCCCGATCGACGTGACGCGCCTCGGCGAGTCGGCGCGATCCCGACTGCGCCGCGAGCGCTTCGGCTTCGTCTTCCAGCAGGGCCTGCTCATCCCCGAGCTGACGGCCGTCGAGAACGTCGCCCTGGCGTCGATGATCACCGGGATGCCCCGCAGGGACGCCCTGCCCCACGCCGCCTCCTGGCTCGCCGCGCTCGGCCTCGCCGGCATGGAGGACCGCCGCATCGGAGAGCTGTCCGGAGGTCAGGCTCAGCGTGTGGCGATCGCCCGCGCGCAGGTCACCGGCGCAGAGCTCGTCTTCGCCGACGAGCCCACCGGCGCGCTCGATTCGCGGACGTCGTCGGAGGTCATGGATGCCCTGCTCTGGTCGACCACCGGGCAGGGGCGCACGCTCATCGTCGTGACCCACGATCGCGAGGTCGCCGCGCGCTGCTCGCGCACCATCTCGGTGCGAGACGGACGGGTGTCGGCTCCGGCGGTGGCCGCGTGAACGCCCGCACCATGCTCATGCTGCTCCGTCCGGGTCGCGGACAGGCCGCCGTCATCGCGCTCCCGGTCGTGGCGTTCTCGGTGGTGACCGCGCTGCTACTCACCGTGCTCGGCGGCGCCCAGTCGTTCTGGCGGTGGTCTGACGACCTCGCGCCGACGTACCAGTCCCTCGCCGCGATCGCTCTCGTGCTGCTGGTCGTGCCCCTCGCCTCGCTCGGCGGTGCGGCGGCGCGCCTCTCCGCACGGAGACGCGACGAGCGACTCTCCACCCTCCGCCTTCTCGGGGTGACTCCGCAGGGCGTCGGGATGATGACGGTGCTGGAGTCCGCCGTCCTCGCCGGCATCGGGACCGTCGCCGGCACGATCGCGTCTCTCGTCATCGCTCCGCTGGTCGGCCTCCTCGCCTTCCGGGGCGAACCGCTCGGCGCGGCGGCCGTGATCCTCTCGCCTCCGGCCATCCTCGGCGTGATCGGCGGGGTGGTGGTGCTCGCCGCGCTGAGCGCGGTCGTGGGTCTGCGCCGTGTGGTGATCTCCCCTCTCGGAGTCCGCACGCGCGCGACCTCCGGGTCTTCCGTGCATGGGATGCGCGCCGTCGTCGCCGTGCTGGTCCTCGCCGCGGCCTTCGGCACGGTTTCGGTGTTCCCCAGCGTCGCCGACCTGGTGACGACGATCGTGGTGCTCGCGCTCGCCTTCGCGGGAGCGCTGGCCGTGCTCAACCTGCTGGGCCCCTGGGTGCTGAAGGTCGTGTCCTCCGGACAACTCCGCCGTGCGGAGCGGCCGGAGCGCCTCCTCGCCGCGCGGATCGTGCTGGACTCTCCGAAAGCCGCATGGCGGCAGGTCGGCGGCGTCGCCATGGCGAGCTTCATGGCGGTGTTCGCGGGGACGGGCGTATCGCTGATGAACGTGCTGAGCGGGCCGGAGTCGACGAGCGCGGATGCCGCACTCGTCACGGACATGCGCACGGGTCTCCTCATCACCCTCGTCGCGTCCTTCCTCATGGTCGCCGCGTCGGTCGGCGTGAATCAGGCATCCGCGATCCTCGACGAGCGTCCTCTGCATCGAAGCCTCCACCACGTGGGCATGCCGCGGGAGACCGTCGATCGTGCGCGTCGCCGGGCGATCATGTCGCCCCTGCTCATCACCGCGATCGGCTCGGCCCTGTGCGCCGGAGTGCTGATGCTGCCGCTCGTCAGCATCGCGCTGATCACCGCACCACTGTCGATCCTCACGATCGCGGCCGTCCTCGCCGCCGGCATCGGCCTCGTCTGGGCGAGCACCCGGGCGACCGGGCCGCTGCTCGCCCCGGCTTTCGCACCCGCCTGAGGCGTGCGCTGCACACGCGACGGTTGAGCTGAGCGCTCCGAGCGACCGAGAGGACACGCGCGCGAGGCAGGCGCGACGGCGAGAACGGATCCGATCTCCCGGATCGAGGGGGGGTGCCGGGGCGACGAACACGGCCGCCTCCGGCACCTGGCCGTCGACAGTCCCGAGGCAGGAAGGTTCAGGTGAGACGGCGCGACGCGCGAGGGCTCACCGTCTGCGCTGGCAGCGCGGGCAGTAATGCGAGGAGCGGTTCATGAACGCCTCGCGTCGGATCGGACCGCCGCACCGCGGACACGGCTGCCCCCCGCGCCCATAGGCGTTCAGCGAGTGCGCGAAGTAGCCGGCCTGGCCGTTCACGTTGACGTACTGCGCGTCGAAGCTCGTGCCGCCTTCGGCCAATGCCTTCGCCAGCACCGAGCGCACCTCCCCGAGCAGACGGCGCACCGCCGCTGCCGACAGCCGGTCGGCGGACGTCTCGGGGTGGATGCGCGACGCCCACAGCGCCTCGTCCGCGTAGATGTTGCCGATCCCGCTCACCACGGTCTGGTCGAGCAGGACTCGCTTGATCGCACTGCGGCGACGGCGCACCGCCGCAACGAAGTCGAGGTCGTCGAAGAACGGATCGAGCGGGTCGCGCGCGATGTGGAGCACCTGGGAGGGCACGACGGACGGGCCGTCGGCGACGAGGGCGTCGACGGCGAGCGAGCCGAACGTGCGCTGGTCGGCGAACACGACGGCGAGCTCGCCGTGGTCCGGGTGGGCGACCGACAGTCGCACGCGCTCGTGGCGCTCCGGCGGCGCATCAGGGGTGCGCAGAAGCATCTGACCACTCATGCCCAGATGCGCGATGAGGGCGACATCGTCACCCTCGAGGGGCAGCCACAGGAACTTGCCGCGACGCGCCGCCGCACGCACGGTGCGGCCTTCGAGGCGAGCCACGAAATCCGCGGCGCCGGGGACGTGCCGCGTCAGCGCCCGCTCGTCGAAGACGCTCACCCCCGCGATCGTCGCTCCGGTCACGGCCGGCGCGAGTCCGGCGCGGACCACCTCGACCTCGGGGAGTTCAGGCACGATCGCTGAGGAGGCGCCACGCGCTCAGCGCTGCAGCCATCTCCGCCGTCTTCTTGCTACTGCCGACGCCCGTCATGCTGACGTCGCCGACGACGACGGTCGCGGTGAAGCGGCGGTCGTGGTCGGGGCCTGCGGCCTCGACGCCGTATCGCGGCGGGGTCGCTCCGAGGCGAGCCGCCAACTCCTGCAGGCTCGTCTTCGGGTCCATGGCCGCGCCGTAGCGCTCGGGATCGGCCAACAGCGGTGCGGTCAATCGCAGCACGAGATCGGTCGCGGCCTCGGGTCCCGCCGACAGGTAGGTGGCGCCGATGACGGCTTCCATCGTGTCGGCCAGGATCGAGTCCTTGTCGCGCCCGCCCGTCTGCTCCTCACCGCGTCCCAGCCTCAGATGCTCGCCGAGACGGATCCCGCGCGCGACCTCTGCGAGGGCGACGGTCGAGACGACGCTGGCACGCCGCTTCGCGAGCTGCCCCTCGTCGAGCTCCGGATGGGTCGTGAAGAGCATCACCGTGACGGCCTGCCCGAGCACCGAATCCCCGAGGAACTCGAGACGCTCGTTGTGCGGGATGCCGCCGTGCTCGTAGGCGTACGAACGATGCGTGAGCGCCAACTCCAGAAGCTCCGCGTCGATATCGACGCGGAGCTTCTCTGGGAGAGGTCTCTTCCCTCCAGGGACCTCAGTCACGATGAATCGCGACTCAGACGTCTGCGACCTTGCGGCCCTTGTACTCGAGGAACAGCTCGGTGCCCTGCGAGTCGGTGACGACCTTCGCCTGGTGCGGGCGGCTGTAGACGACCTGGCCGTTCTCCACCGTCTTGACGAGCGCGACGGGCGCCGCCTTCCACTGCGCGCGGCGCGAGCGGGTGTTCGAACGGGAGACCTTGCGCTTCGGGGGGTTACCAGCCATGACTAGCTCTCTTCTTTCTCGGCGGCGCGGCTCTCTGCCGCTCCGTCTTGGTCTGTGATCTGCTGCAGCGCGCTCCACCGAGGATCGATGGGAGCCTCCTGCTCCGTTCCGGTGCTCTCGGCCAGCCTTTCGCCCGTCAGCGGGTCGAGACCCGGGCAATCCGGCTGACACACCGGCTGGAAGGGAAGCGCCAAAACGGTCGCATCCCTGACCAGAGTTTCAAGATCCACGTGGTCGTCTTGAACCTCGAAGTCAGTTTCTTCCTCACCAGGATACGCGAAAAGCTCCTGGAACTCGACTTCGACGGGCCGAGCGATGTCGGTGAGGCACCGACCGCATACGCCGACGTACTCCGCATCCGCCGCGCCGGACACGAGGATGCCCTCGTGGACGGACTCCAGACGGACGTCGAGAGAGAGCTCCGACCCCTTCTCGAAGGCGACGATCCCCTCCCCCCACTGCTCGCCGAGGGTCACGGAGAATGCGTGTTCGCGCATCTCCCCCGGCTTGCGCACGATGTCGCGGACGGGAAGAGAGAAGGGGCTCTGGAAACGGGAACGCACCCGACGATTCTACCGTTTCGACCTGGACGCGGGCCGGATCGATGCCCGCGCGGGGGGCGATCCGACGATTCAGATCCCGCGGGCGCCGGTGTCGAGGAACTCCGCCACCGCTGCCGGCACGAAGGGCGACACATCGCCGCCGAGGGACGACACCTGACGCACGAGGGAGCTCGACACCAGGGCGTGCGCCGGGTCGGGCAGGAGGAACACCGTCTCGATGTCGGCGAGATGCCGGTTCACGATGGCCATCGGCGACTCGTACGCGACGTCGACCTGCGAGCGGATGCCCTTGACCAGCACGCCCGCGTCGACGTCGCGGGCGTAGTCGACCAGGAGACCCATGCTCCAGGCGCCGATGATGATGTTGCCCGGCATCCCGTCGTCGGCGATGGAACGCTCCAGCAGCGCGAGACGCTGCGCGATCGGCAGCATCGCCTCCTTGCCGGGATTGTGCACGACGAGGACGTGCAGCTCGTCGAAGAGGGCCGCCGCGCGGCGGATGACATCGAGGTGACCCAGCGTCGGAGGATCGAAGGATCCGGGGACGACGGCGATCCGGCTGCTCATGTCCGACAGCCTAGGACACACGATGATGCCCCTTCCGTGCGGCACTCCCGGCGACGTCAGTTCTTCGCCAGCGCGGCGCGGTCTTCGTCGCTGACACGACGCTCGATCGCGACCCGCAGGCCGGCGTGACGAGACAGGGTGGGATCGGCGCGCAGGATCTCCTCGCCGAGCTCCCGCGCTCGCACGATCAGCCCCGAGTCCTTCACCACCCTCAGCAGCTTCAACGACGAACGGACGCCGGCCTGGGCGGCGCCGAGCACGTCGCCCTCGCCCCGCAGCTCGAGATCGACCTCGGCGAGGGCGAAGCCGTCGAGCGTGGCGGCGACCGCGTCGACCCGCTCCCGCGCCACCGAGCCCGCCTCGGCCTCGGTGACGAGCAGACACAGACCGGGCACTCCCCCGCGTCCGACACGGCCTCGCAGCTGGTGGAGCTGGGAGACGCCGAACCGATCGGCGTCGAGGACGATCATCGTCGAGGCGTTCGGCACGTCGACGCCGACCTCGATGACCGTCGTCGCGAGGAGCAGATCGATCTCGCCGCGCGCGAAGGCCTGCATCACGGCATCCTTCTCATCCGAGGGCATCTTGCCGTGGAGCACGGCTCGGCGCAGCGAGCCGAGTTGCGGATGCGTGGCGAGCGCCTCGTCGAGCTGGACGACGCCCCACCGCGGCCCCGCGGCACCGTCCGGGGCGACCGCCGGTCGCTCTCCGGGCTCGCCGGTCTTCTTCGTCGTGTCGATCGCCGCGCACACGGCGAACACCTGGCGTCCCTGCGCGATCTCCTCAGCGGCGCGCTCCCATACCCGGTTGAACCACCCTGGGTGCTCGGCGAGCGGGGCGACATGGGTCTCGATGCCCGCACGCCCGGCCGGCATCGTGCGGATGACGGAGGTGTCGAGATCACCGAACACGGTCATCGCCACGGTGCGGGGGATCGGCGTCGCGGTGAGCACGAGGGCATGGGGGCTCGACCCCTTGGCCCGGAGCGCCTCGCGCTGCTCGACACCGAAACGGTGCTGCTCGTCGACCACGACGAGTCCGAGGTCGGCGAACGTGGTCTTCTCGCCGAGCAGCGCGTGCGTGCCGACGACGATGAGCGCCTGACCGGATGCGACGCGCAGCGCCGCCTTGCGCCGGTCGGCGGCGGGCATCTGGCCGGTGAGCAGCGTCGGCATGACCTCGGGGGCGAGGTCGCGCCCGAGCATCTTGGTGATCGAGCGCAGATGCTGCCCCGCGAGCACCTCGGTCGGGGCGATCAGGGCCGCCTGCCCTCCACTCTCGGCGACCTGGAGCATCGCGCGGAGAGCGACGAGCGTCTTGCCCGAGCCGACCTCGCCCTGCACCAGCCGGTTCATCGGCCACGCGCCGACGAGGTCGCGCGCGACCTGCTCCCCCACCGCCTCCTGGTCGGGCGTCAGAGTGTAGGGAAGCGAGCGATCGAACCTCTCGAGCAGTCCGCCCGCCGCCGCCGGCCGAGGAGTCGCGGCGAGGGAGCGCACTGCGTCGCGCTGCTGCAGCAGCGCGGTCTGCAGCGTGAGCGCCTCGTGCATGCGCAACGTGCGGACGGCGGGGTCGATGTCGTTCTTCGTGCGGGGGCGGTGGATGCGCTCGAGCGCCTCGCGGGCTGTGAGCAGTTCCTCCCGCACCCGCACCTCGTCGGGGAGCGGGTCGGGGACATCGGTGACGTCGTCGAGCACGCGCCCGACGAAGCGGGCGATCTGCCACGTCTGCACGGTGGACGTCGCGGGGTAGATGGGGATCGGCACGGCCGCCCGGGCATCGGCGCTGCGCCTGGCGGCGTCTTCGTCATCGAACAACTCGTACTCGGGATGCGCGAACTGCGTCATGCCGTTGAACTCGCCGACCTTGCCCGAGAACACACCGCGGCGCCCGACGGCGAGATCGTTCGCCCGCCACTCCGCCTGTCCGATGTTCCGGGCGAAGAAGGTCAGCGACATGCGCCCGATGCCGTCGCCGATCACCACGTCGACCATCGCGCCCTGACGGTTGCGCATGCGCCGGAAGCTCGAGGACAGCACTTCGGCGACGATGGTGACGGTCTCGCCGACCGGGAGGTCGCGGATGGGCGTCAACTCCCCCGGGTCGGCGTAGCGGCGAGGATAGTGCGAGAGCAGGTCGCCGACGGAGCGCATGGAGAACGCCCGATCGAGCGTCTTCGCCGTCGCCGTGCCGAGCGCATCGTCGAGCGATGAATCGAGCGAGAGCGGCATGCCTCGAGTCTAGGCATCCCCGCCGACACCGACGGTTCTCTGCACGGGGCGTATCGTGAACGGGTGACGAGGATCATCGCGGGGATCGCCGGAGGCACCCGACTCGAGGTGCCGGATGCGGGCACCCGGCCCACGAGCGATCGCGTGCGCGAGTCGCTCTTCGGCGCCCTCGATTCGTCGGGCGCCATCGACGGCGCCCGGGTGCTCGACCTCTACGCCGGATCCGGGGCGCTGGGGCTGGAGGCGCTCAGCCGCGGAGCGGTGAGCGCCGACC
>DAMDKH010000083.1:0-8093 GCA_032099965.1 Microbacterium sp. | reverse complement strand
GTGATCGCCCGCGCCGGCCACGGTGAGCAGCGCGGTGGCGACGGCGGCCTGTCCGCTGGCGACGAGCACCGCGTCGGCGCCGGACTCGAGGCTCGCGAGCTGCCGTTCGACCGCGCGCACCGTGGGGTTCCCGGTGCGGCTGTACCCGAACCCGGCACCGGTCCCGAAATGCGCGGCGGCGTGATCGAAGTCGTCGAACTCGAAGCCCGCGGTCAGGTAGATCGGCGTCGCCCGGGAGGCGGCGGTGTCCGGCGTCCGTGCGGCGTGCACGGCGCGAGTCGCGAAGCGGGCGGTCTCGGCGGTCATTCGGAGCCTCTCGGTGGTCGGGTGAACAGTAGAGTGTCACGGCGTGTCACCCGGCGGGGAAGCGGTGGTAACCTGGCGTCATGCGGATCGTGCTCCTTCTTAGCGGCCGCGACGAGACCTCGCTCTGAGCCCCTCCTCGTCGCGGAGTCCATCGTGGGCCGAACCGCCAGCTTCAGGAGAAGAGCCATGACCACCCCCGCAGTCGACGTCGATGCCCCGCGCCCGCGCACCCTGGCCGAGAAGGTCTGGGACGACCACCTCGTGGTGAAGGGGCGGGACAACGAGCCCGACCTGATCTACATCGACCTGCACCTCGTGCACGAGGTGACGAGCCCCCAGGCGTTCGACGGGCTCCGCGCCGAAGGGCGCCCGCTGCGTCGACTCGACCTCACGATCGCCACCGAGGATCACAACACCCCGACGTGGGAGATCGACAAGCCGATCGCCGACCTCACCAGCCGCACCCAGATCGAGACCCTTCGGCGCAACGCCGCCGAGTTCGGCGTGCGTCTGCACTCCCTCGGCGACGCCGAGCAGGGCATCGTCCACGTCGTCGGCCCGCAGCTCGGACTCACCATGCCGGGGATCACGGTGGTCTGCGGCGATTCGCACACCTCCACCCACGGCGCGTTCGGCGCGATGGCGTTCGGCATCGGCACGAGCGAGGTCGAGCACGTCATGGCGACGCAGACGCTGCCGCTCAAGCCGTTCAAGACCATGGCGATCACCGTCGAGGGGACGCTGCGCCCCGGCGTCACGGCGAAGGACATCATCCTCGCCGTGATCGCCAAGATCGGCACCGGCGGCGGGCAGGGCTACGTGCTCGAGTACCGCGGCAGCGCCATCCGCGCGCTCTCGATGGAGGGCCGCATGACGATCTGCAACATGTCGATCGAGGCCGGAGCGCGCGCCGGCATGGTCGCCCCCGACGAGACGACGTTCGCCTATCTCGAAGGGCGTCCGCACGCACCTCAGGGCGCGGACTGGGACGAGGCGGTCGCCTACTGGCGCACGCTCCCCACCGACGACGGCGCCACGTTCGACGCCGAGGTGTTCATCGACGCCGACGAGCTCGAGCCGTTCGTCACGTGGGGGACGAACCCCGGGCAGGGCACGTCGCTGTCGGCGTCCGTGCCCGACCCCGCGTCGATCGCCGACCCGAACGAGCGGGCCGCGGCGGAACGTGCGCTCGAGTACATGGACCTCTCGCCGGGGACCCCGCTCAAGGAGGTCCCGGTGGACGCCGTGTTCATGGGGTCCTGCACGAACAGCCGCATCGAGGACCTGCGGGCCTTCGCGTCGATCATCGAGGGCAAGCGCAAGGCCGACGGCGTGCGCGTCATGGTGGTCCCGGGATCCGCCCGTGTGCGGCTGGAGGCCGAGGCCGAGGGCCTCGACAAGATCATCACCGACTTCGGGGCGGAGTGGCGCTTCGCCGGCTGCTCGATGTGCCTCGGAATGAACCCCGATCAGCTGGCTCCGGGGGAGCGCTGCGCGTCGACGTCGAACCGCAACTTCGAGGGCCGGCAGGGCAAGGGCGGACGCACGCATCTGGTGTCGCCGCTGGTGGCCGCGGCCACCGCGATCCGCGGCACCCTGTCCAGCCCGAGCGACCTGGAGGCCTGATCATGGAGAAGTTCACCACCCACACCGGTATCGCCGCGCCGCTGAAGCGCTCGAACGTCGACACCGACCAGATCATCCCCGCCGTGTTCCTCAAGAGGGTCACCAAGACCGGCTTCGAGGACGCCCTGTTCCACGGGTGGCGGCAGGACCCCGACTTCGTGCTCAACCAGCCCGCGTACCAGGGGGCGTCGATCCTCCTCGCCGGGCCCGATTTCGGCACGGGTTCGAGTCGTGAGCACGCGGTCTGGGCGCTGCGCGACTTCGGCTTCAAGGTCGTGCTGAGCCCGCGCTTCGCCGACATCTTCCGCGGCAACTCCGGCAAACAGGGACTGCTGGCCGCCACCATCTCCGAAGAGGACCTCGAGCGTTTCTGGGCCGAGGTCGAGCGCGCTCCCGGCGCGGCGATGACCGTCGATCTCGAAGCCCGCACCGCCACGATCGGCGACGTCCAGGCTGACATCGCCATCGACGATTACACTAGATGGCGGCTCCTCGAAGGGCTCGATGACATCGGGCTCACCCTGCGCAACGAAGACAAGATCGCGCAGTTCGAGGCCCGTCGCGAGTCGTGGCGGCCCCGCACTCTCCCCGTCAGGTGACGAGGAGGGACGGGAGGCCGGGGGCATCCCGTCCCGAATCCCTGAACGAAGTGAGGCCCCGAATGACGACACCCGTGCGCGACGCTCTCCCGGACGGCGTCCCCGCTCTCACCGGAGACGTCCTCGCGATCCGAGGCGGTCGCCCCCTGCGCGGCCGCGTCGACGTCAAGGGTGCGAAGAACCTCGCCACCAAGGCGATGGTGGCTTCGCTCCTGGGCGAGACCACCAGCGTGCTGCGCGACGTGCCCGCCATCAGCGACGTCGCCGTCGTGCGCTCGCTGCTCGAGGTCCACGGGGTGCGCGTGGCGGAGGGCGACGAGCCCGGATCGCTCTCGTTCGACCCCAGCGACGTCGAGTCGGCGCACTTCGAGCAGATCGACGCCCACGCGGGCGCCTCGCGGATCCCGATCCTCTTCTGCGGCCCCCTGCTGCACCGCCTCGGACAGGCCTTCATCCCCGACCTCGGCGGCTGCCGCATCGGCGACCGCCCGATCGACTTCCACCTCGACGCGCTCCGCAAGTTCGGCGCCATCGTCGAGAAGCTCCCGAGCGGCATCCGCCTCTCGACCCCGAACGGCCGTCTGCACGGCGCGAACATCCACCTGCCGTACCCCAGCGTCGGCGCGACGGAGCAGGTGCTGCTCACCGCCGTCCGGGCGGAAGGTGTCACGGAGCTGCGCAACGCGGCCATCGAGCCGGAGATCATGGATCTCATCGCCGTGCTCCAGAAGATGGGCGCGATCATCTCCTACGAGCCGAACCGCGTCATCGTGATCGAGGGCGTCGAGAAGCTCCGCGGGTACGACCACCGTTCGATCTTCGATCGCAACGAGGCCGCGTCGTGGGCGTCCGCGGCGCTCGCGACCGACGGCGAGATCTTCGTCGGCGGTGCGAAGCAGCAGGAGATGCTGACGTTCCTCAACGTGTTCCGCAAGGCGGGCGGGTGGTTCGACATCCAGGAGGACGGGATCCTCTTCCGCCGCGAGGGCGAGCTGCGTCCCGTCGTCGTCGAGACCGACGTGCACCCCGGCTTCATGACCGACTGGCAGCAGCCGCTCGTGGTCGCCCTCACGCAGGCCAACGGCCGCTCGGTCGTGCACGAGACCGTCTACGAGAACCGCATGGGATTCACCGACGCGCTCGTGAAGATGGGCGCCGACATCGTCGTGCACCCGCGCGGACTGCAGGCGGGTCCCCGGCGGGTGCCCCGCCGCGACCTCGAGCAGGCGGCGGTCATCACGGGGCCGACGCCGCTGCACGGTGCCGACATCGTCGTGCCCGACCTTCGCGGCGGATACAGCCACGTCATCGCCGCCCTCACCGCCACCGGCGAGTCGAAGGTCTCCGGCGTCGACATCCTCAGCCGCGGTTACGAGAAGTTCCTCGCCAAGCTCGACGCCCTGGGCGCGGACTTCGACGTGCTCCGGTGAGCGCCGTGACCTCGCGGTCGCCCGAGAAGTCCCGGCCGAGCCTGTTCTGGCCGCTCGCCGCCGTCGCGATCCCTCTCGTGTCGCTGATCGCGAAGATCCGCGTCACGGGTGCCGAGAAGCTGCCCCGCGAGGGGTCCTTCGTGCTCGCGCCGAACCACTATTCGGAGTTCGACCCGCTGATCGTCGCCGTCGCCGTCTGGCGGATGGGACGCGCACCGCGGTTCATGGCGAAGGAGAGCCTCTTCCGGGTTCCGGTGCTCGGGTGGTTCCTGCGGCGCACGGGCATGATCCCCGTGGCCCGGTCCTCGTCGGCTGCGTCGGCGAAGCAGACGATGAAGCAGTCCGCCGAGCTCGTCGAGCACGGCCGCGGCGTGATCGTGTACCCCGAGGGCACCCTCACCCGCGACCCGGAGATGTGGCCGATGCGCGGGAAGTCCGGCGCGGTGCGCCTGGCGCTGACCGACGGCATCCCGCTCGTGCCGATGGCGCAGTGGGGCACGCAGGAGATCATGGGCCGGTACCAGAAGGGCCTCAGCCTGTGGCCGCTGCGCAAGCCGGTGCACGTGCTGGTGGGCGACCCGGTGGATCTCTCCGACCTGCAGGGTCGTGCGGGGGAGCCGGCGGCGCTCAACGAGGCGACCACCCGCCTGATGAACGCCATCACCGTGCTGCTCGAGCAGCTCCGTGACGAGAAGGCCCCGGCTGAGCGGTGGAACCCTTCCGCCCACGGACAGAAGGAGACCGGGCGCCTTGACTCCTAAGCGAACGACCGCGCCCGGCCCGCGCGTCGCCGTCATCGGCGCAGGCAGCTGGGGCACCACCTTCGGCAAGATCCTCGCCGACGGCGGGGCCCAGGTGACCATGTGGGCCCGGCGCGCCGAGCTCGCCCACGAGATCGATGAGGCGAAGCGCAATTCCCGCTATCTGCCCGGCATCAACCTGCCGCGCACGATGGCCGCCACGCACGAGCTCTCCCGCGCCCTCGACGGGGCCGAGCAGGTGTACCTGTCGGTGCCCAGCCAGTCGCTCCGGGAGAACCTCAAGGCCCTGCGCCCGCTGCTGCAGTCCTCGGATGCCCGCATCGTGAGCCTCATGAAGGGCGTGGAGCGCGGCACCGGGCTGCGCATGAGCCAGGTGATCCAGCAGGAGATGCGGTGCGACCCCGACCGCATCGCCGTCGCCTCCGGTCCCAACCTCGCCCTCGAGATCGCCCGCGAGCAGCCCACCGCGGCCGTGATCTCCTCGCGCAGCCAGGAGACGGCCGACGTCGTCGCCCGCGCCGCCCGCAACAGCTACTTCCGCACGTTCGTCAACACCGACGTCATCGGCACCGAGTTCGGCGGCGTGCTGAAGAACCTGATCGCGGTGGCGATCGGCATCGTCGACGGCGTCGGTTACGGCGAGAACACCAAGGCCTCGATCATCACGCGCGGGCTCGTGGAGATGACCGACTTCGCCGTGGCGAACGGCGCGCATCCCGAGACGCTGCAGGGCCTGGCCGGTCTCGGCGACCTGATCGCCACGTGCCAGTCGCCGCTCAGCCGCAACAACACCGCCGGACGCCTGCTCGGCCAGGGCTACAGCTTCCAGGACGTGGTCAAGCAGATGCAGCAGACGGCCGAGGGTCTCGCCTCGGTCGCCCCCATCCTGCAGCTGGCCCGCGAGTCCGAGGTGGACATGCCCATCGTCGAACAGGTGAAGATGGTGCTCGACGGACGCATGGATCCGCGCGACATCGCCCCCCACCTGACGACGGACGACGACACCCCCCAGGGGGAGAGGACCAACCATGGACAAGCAGACGGTGGTGGTGCTCTTCGGAGGGCGCTCCAGCGAGCATTCGATCAGTTCCGCGACGGCGGGCGGGGTACTCGGCGCGATCGACCGTGACCGCTACGCCGTGATCCCGGTCGGGATCACCCGCGAGGGGGCCTTCGTGCTGGAGGACGACGACCCCGCGAAGTTCCCGCTCGACGCCGCTCATCTGCCCGAGGTCGTCGACAACGGCACCCGGGTGCTGTGGCCGGAGCCGGGCGGCGACCGCACGCTGCGCATCGTGCGTCCAGGCGGCGACGTCGAGAGCCTCGGCGACATCGACGTCGTGCTCCCGATCCTGCACGGTCCGCACGGCGAGGACGGCACCATCCAGGGTTACTTCGACACGCTCGAGGTGCCCTACGCCGGCGGCGGTGTGCTGGATTCGGCACTGTGCATGGACAAGCACTTCATGAAGGTCGCGCTGCAGGCCGCCGGTATCGCCGTCGCCCCGTGGGTGACGGTGCGGCGGCGCGCCTGGGATGCCGATCCCGCCGCGGTGCGCGAGAAGGCGACGCCTCTCGGCCTCCCGCTCTTCGTGAAGCCCGCCCGCGCGGGGTCGAGCGTAGGCGTGTCGAAGGTGGAGGCCTGGGACGAGCTCGATGCGGCCCTGGCCGTGGCCTTCGCCGAAGACGACAAGGTGCTCATCGAGACCGGCGTCAGCGGACGCGAGATCGAGGTCGCGGTGCTCGAGGGTGCCGAGGGCGTCCGCGCCTCCCTTCCCGGCGAGATCGTGCTGACGGATCGCGGCTTCTACGACTTCGAGGGCAAGTACCTCGGCGGGGACGGCGTGGAGGTCGTGTGCCCCGCCGCCCTCACCGACGCAGAGGTCGAGGCGATCCAGGCGGTCGGCGTTGCGGCGTTCGAGGCGGTCGACGGTCGGGGTCTCGCCCGGGTCGACATGTTCCTCACCCCGACGGGCGAGCTGGTCGTGAACGAGCTGAACACGATGCCCGGTTTCACGCCGATCTCGATGTTCCCGAAGTGCTGGGTGGCCTCAGGGCTCAGCTACGGCGACCTGATCTCCGAGCTCATCGAAGCGGGTCTTCGCCGCTGACCGCGGCGGGGCGGCTGTGCTCCCCGGCGAGGGGCTGAGCCTCAGCCGCCGGGGAACTCGACGCGGTCGGTGCATTCCGCCGTCGCCGGGTTCAGGCCCGGCTGGATGCTGCTCGACAATGCATCGACCACCGAGCGGAAGTCGACCTCCGCGTCCCGGCGAATGATGATCTCGATGGCCGGATCGCGGCCGTAGCTGACCAGCCGCTGCCGCTCTTCCTCCTGGTCGAGCACGAGCCAGTCGACGTTGCCGATGGTCGTGCAGACGAGATCGGACGGAGCGGGCGGGGCGACCCCGCACCGCAGCACCACGGTGGGATCGCCCCAGGCGCCCGTCGCCTGCGCGTCGGTCCACACCCGGTCGAAGCCGGCGACGTTCTCCGGGAGGAGCACGGAGACCTCGGCGCACGCCGGATTGTTCGCGTCGTCCGCCGGCTCGACATGAACGGTGGTCGAGCACGCGGCGAGCGAGAGCATGAGGGCGCCGGCGGTGACCGTGCCGACGAGGAGACGGCGGGGGAGGGGCATGCATCCAGGCTACCTTTGAGAGCATGCCCGACCGACCGGACGACGACGATCCCCGCCTCGGCGACCTCGCGGAGGGGGACATCCTGCGCGCGATCCTCGCCCGCACCGCACCCGCCGCCCTGGCCCTCGTCGGCCCCGGAGACGATGCCGCGGTCATCGCTGCGCCCTCGGGGTCGGTGGTCGCGACGACCGACACCCTCGTCCACGGCCCGGACTTCCGATTGGCCTGGACCGGCGGGTACGACCTGGGATGGAAGTCGGCGGCGGTCAACCTCGCCGACGTCGCGGCGATGGGGGCCCGGCCCACGGCGCTCCTCGTCGCTCTCGCCGTTCCCCGCGACCTGCATCTGTCGTTCGTCGAGCGGCTCGCCGACGGATTCCGCGAGGCCTGCGCGGCTCTCGCGCCCGGCTGCGCGGTCGTCGGAGGGGATCTGACGGTGTCGGACACGCTCACCGTGGCTGTCACGGCCCTGGGCGACCTCGAGGGGCGGCGTCCCGTGACGCGCGACGGCGCTCGACCCGGCGACGTGGTGGCGGTGGCCGGGGAGCTCGGACATGCGGCGAGGGGCCTCTCGGTGCTGTTCAGCCGGTTCCGCGTGGGCGATTCCCCCATTCCGGTGGATGCCTCGCGTCTCGCCTCCGGCGAGGCGGCGATGATCGCGGCCCAGCTGCGCCCGGCGCCTCCGATCGGCCTGGGGCCGGTCGCCGCGGTCGCCGGAGCCACGGCGATGAT
>DAMDKH010000082.1:6807-8177 GCA_032099965.1 Microbacterium sp. | reverse complement strand
CCCGACCATCGAGTGGGTCGAGCATCCGATCGCCGTCGACGAGCTGACCCGCGCCTGACAACAGCACGTCCGGAGGGCCGCCCCGCGCCTCCGGCGACTACGACGCGGGGCGGGCGAAGGCGGGAGCGCGTGCGGCCGCCCTCCTAGACTGGGGGGATGGTCGCATTCACCAAGGGGCACGGCACGGGCAACGACTTCATCATCATCGCCGACCCCGACGGAGCGCTCGACCTCACGCCCACGCAGGTGGCCACGCTCTGCGATCGACACTTCGGCATCGGGGCCGACGGCGTGCTGCGCGTCGTGCGCTCCGCGGCGTTGGCCGACGGCGCCGCCGCTCTCGCCGAAGAGCCGGCCGCGGAGTGGTTCATGGACTACCGCAACGCCGACGGGTCGATCGCGGAGATGTGCGGCAACGGCATCCGCGTCTTCGCGCACTACCTCGTATGGTCGGCGCTGGCGACCATCGAGCACGGCTCGACTCTCCCGATCGGAACCCGTGCCGGCGTGCGCGACGTGACGCGCAGTGCGAACGGCTACCAGGTCGACCTGGGGCGGTGGCGCCTGGACGGGGGCGATCCTCTCGTGAACGCCGTCGGACTCCCGGTCCCGCGTCCGGGCCTGGGCATCGACGTCGGCAACCCGCACGTCGTCGTCGCCGTGGCGTCCGACGCCGAGCTCGACGCGCTGGATCTGCACCGGGCGCCCCTTCTCGATCCGGTGCCCTCCGCAGGGGCGAATGTCGAGTTCGTCGTCCCCGAGGAGCCGCTCGTGCGCGACGGAGTCGGACACGTGCGGATGCGCGTGTTCGAGCGCGGTGTCGGCGAGACCCTCAGCTGCGGAACAGGGGTCGCTGCCACGGCACTCGCGGTTCGGCACTGGGCGGGGCCGCACGCCCCCGCGCAGTGGCGGGTCGAGGTGCCCGGTGGCACCCTGGCCGTGCGGATGTTCGCCGCCGAGGACGGCGAGCACGTCGCGTTGTCCGGGCCTGCGCAGCTCGCGTTCCACGGCGAGGTCGAACTCGCCTGACCGACGGGCGGGTCGCCGCGAGCCGCGGGCGGGATCTCCGCGGCCGGGGGCAGACCTCAGCCGATCGCGATCGGCTCGGTCGGGGGGGTGCCGTGCTTGCGCACGCGGAGCACGCGGTAGCCCTTGCTCGTCGAGGCGCGGAACACGCTGTATCCCGGCTGGAACGTCGCGGCGATCCACCTCTGGAGCGAATCCGCCCCGAGGTTGCGCTGCACGACGAGCCACGCATCGCTGCGCTCGTCGAGCCGCGGCAACCAGGTCTCGAGCAGATCGTGGAGCACGCTCTTCCCGACCCGGATCGGTGGGTTAGAACGGATGGGGCGGAAGGCGATGTCGGCGGG
>DAMDKH010000082.1:0-6797 GCA_032099965.1 Microbacterium sp. | reverse complement strand
CGGGCAGGCAGGCGTTCACATTGGTGAGGCCGACAGCCGCCGCGTTGCGACGGACGAGGTCGAGTGCGCGCTCGTTCACATCCACGGCCCAGATGGTCGCGCGGGGTGCGGCGAGGGCCATCGACAGCGTGATGGGACCCCACCCACTGCCGAGGTCGAGAAGATGGCCGCCCGGAGGTACCGGCGGCGTGTTCGCGAGAAGCACCGACGTTCCGGCGTCCAGATGGTCAGGGCTGAAGACGCCACCAGCGGTGGTCAGCTCCAGCTCTCGGCCGGCGAGCGTCACACGGATCGTTCGCAGGTTCTCGGGACTGGCCGGGGTCGCCGTGAAGTAGTGATCGGACCCCATACGGTGAGCGTACCGGAGAGCGCGGGCTAAGGTTAAGGCTCGGCAGACACCAAGAGATCAGGGACGGATGACGGAAACCACCACTCAGCACGAAGACGGCGACGCATTGGACCGGGTGCTCGCGAACGCGGACAGCCGAACAGAGGTCCGGGTCTTCGGCGCAGCACAGGCGCTGCAGGATGCCTCCACCGCCGCACACGCGGCATCGGACGGCGAGCAGTGGGATCTGGAAGACCGCCACGCCCTCCGTCGGGTCGGTGGGCTCTCGACCGAGCTCGAGGACGTCACCGAGGTCGAGTACCGCCAGCTGCGCCTGGAGAACGTCGTGCTCGTGGGCGTGTATCCGCAGGGTGCGCAGGAGGACGCCGAGAACTCCCTCCGCGAGCTCGCCGCACTCGCCGAGACCGCCGGTGCCGTCGTCCTCGACGGTGTGCTGCAGCGCCGTCCGCACCCCGACGCGGCGACGTACCTGGGACGAGGCAAGGCGCAGGAGCTCAAGGACATCGTGGCGGCGGTCGGCGCCGACACCGTGATCGCGGACACCGAACTCGCGCCCAGCCAGCGGCGCGCGCTCGAAGACGTCGTCAAAGTCAAGGTCATCGACCGGACGACCGTCATCCTCGACATCTTCAGCCAGCATGCGAAGAGCCGCGAGGGCAAGGCGCAGGTCGAGCTCGCGCAGCTCGAGTACCTCCTTCCCCGCCTGCGAGGCTGGGGTGACTCGATGAGCCGTCAGGCCGGTGGGCAGGTCGGCGCGGGCGGTGCGGGTATGGGGTCGCGCGGACCCGGTGAGACGAAGATCGAGCTGGACCGGCGCCGCATCCGCACCAAAATGGCGCTCCTTCGCCGTCAGATCCGGGACTTCGGCCCGGCGCGCGAGGCCAAGCGCGCCGAACGCAAGCGCAACACGATCCCGTCTGTCGCGATCGCGGGCTACACCAACGCCGGCAAGTCGAGTCTGTTGAACGCGTTGACCAGCGCGGGAGTGCTCGTCGAGAATGCGCTCTTCGCCACGCTGGATGCCACCGTGCGCCGCTCGGAGACCGCCGACGGCCGCGTCTACACGCTCACCGACACCGTCGGGTTCGTGCGCAACCTCCCGCACCAGCTGGTCGAGGCCTTCCGCTCGACCCTCGAGGAGGTCGGCGACGCCGACGTCGTGCTGCACGTCGTCGACGGCTCGCACCCCGATCCCGCAGGACAGCTGCAGACAGTCCGCGACGTGATGGGTGATGTCGGCGTGCGGGACATGCCCGAGATCGTCGTCTTCAACAAGGCGGACCTGATCGAGGACGGGGAACGACTCGTGCTCCGCGGCCTCGAGCCCACGGCCCACTTCGTGTCGTCGCGGTCAGGCGAGGGAATCGCGGAACTCCGCACCGCGATCGAGGAGGCTCTGCCGAAGCCCGCGGTCGAGGTGCACGCGGTCGTGCCGTACGACCGGGGCGACCTGGTCGCAGCGATTCACGAGACCGGCATGCTGCTGTCCGTCGAGCATGGAGAAGAAGGTACGGCCGTGCACGCGCGCGTCTCGGAGCGTCTGGCCGCAGACCTCGCCCCATACGTTCTCTGACCCCGGGGCGCGTCGCGTTCGGAGCGCCCGTCGTCAGCGAGCGATGAAGCGCCCCTCGACCGTCGCCGAGACGACGATCTCCTCCGGCTCGTACTCCATCCCGGGGGCGGTGTCTGCGGCGGCGAAGGCGGCGCCGCGGGCCTTGAGCATCGTCGGCGCCGGCTCCGACGGGGCGTTCGAGATGAGTCCGACGTCGGCGACCTCGAGCGGGTGCACCGACGTCCGGTTGAGCGCAGCCGCATAGGCCTCGGCGCGGGCGACGGCAGCGGCGACGGCTGACGCGGCGACCTCGCGTTCCACCCGGGCCCGGGTTTCGGGAGTCAGGCGCCAGTCGACCCCACCGATCTCGACCCCCTCCCGTGCGGAGACGTCGGTGACCCACAGTGACAACTCCGACGCGTCGGCGAAGGTCGCCGTCAGGTCGACGCCGGCGTAGTACACGGGGGCGAGACGCTTGCCTTCGGCATTCCACGGACGCTCGGACCGCACCGAGAGGCGCGTGCTGGACCAGTCCAGGATGGTTCCCTCCGCCTCGCGTCGGGTGATGCTGTCTCGCACGGGTTCGGCCAGGTGCAGCGCATGCTCCACCACGACCGCGCGGTCGGCTCCGTCGGCGCGCACCGAGATGCGGATGATCGCCCGTTCCGGTGCGATCCTCGCCTCGTGCTCGCCGCGGACGGTGATCGTGACGTCGCTCATGGGGCGACTCTACGCCGGGGAACGATGCGCCCGGTGGGAATCCGGCGGGGGAGAGCGGGAATGGCAGTGCGTGCGCGTTCGTTGTATCCTGTGAGGCCGGGGTGCGGAACGCCCCCGGACTGACAATTCCACAGAGTGACAGCGGCTCCTTCGAGAGAAGGACCACGGGGCTGATCGGTTTCGACAGCGCCTGTGAATCCACGAGAAGCGGGCCGAGGATGCAGAGTTATCTCGTAAACGCCCTCTGCAAAACAATAGTTGCCGAAACCAAGCGCAACGACTTCGCCCTCGCTGCCTAAGCGAGCCCGATAGTCCGTCAGACCGTATGTGATTCCGATACGGATCCTGGCGTCATTTAGGAATCTAGCTGCGTGATGGCGTCTGGACGTCACGTGGGACTCTTCCCAGGCTGGGCTCGTCGACTTAGGTGTCTGTGACAAAGGTCGGAGCCGAGCAGAACGCTTCCACAGACTGCGCCCGGAGAAGGCGTGGAGACTCAGCGTTGGACGGGGGTTCGATTCCCCCCAGCTCCACCAGGTCGCTGTCGCAGAAGAAGCCCTCGTGTTTCGTCCGATCATCCGGGCGCACGGGGGCTTTCTTCGTCGAGGAGCGGGATCGCGCTAATCTGAGCGCATGACTCGCCTCGCGCGGCACCTCGGCGTCGCCGCCCTTGCCGCTCTTCTGCTCGGGACGATCGGTTGCACGGCCACCCCTTCGGTTCCGAGTCCCTCGGACACGGCCTCGCCGTCGCCCCTGACCACGCCCTCCACGGCGCCGACCCCGACGCCGTCCGCGACCCCGACGCCGTCCGCCGATGCCGGCTCGACGCCGGGCTCGACGGCCGAGGAGTTCTCGGCCGCTCAGCTCGCCGAGGCGTGCGTCGGTGCGACCCGGTCGACCTATGCGGAGGACGTCGTGTTCGATGCGCCGGGCGCCCGGATCGAGGAGCGCACGGTGGAACCGCGTTGGCTGGTCATCGTGCCGACAAACACGGGTGGCTATGACGGGGAATCTCGGTGCACCATCGGAGGCACGCCGGACGCGCCGGTGATCGAGATGTCCGAGGGATCCATCCGCCGGCTGGACGAGGCGGCGATCCAGGATCTCATCCACGGTCGCAACGAAGGCGGAACCGACTGAGGGCGCACCGACGCCTCGGTAGGGTCGAGTCGTGGACTTCGAAACTCAGCTCGGCCTCTTCACCATCCTCAACATCGCCGCCGCCGTGCTCGGCACGGTCGTCGGACTTCTTCTGCTGTACCTCGTCATCCGGCAGGGCGTCTTCCACGGATTGCGCGCGCACACACGGTGGATCGACCGCGGCAAGGACTGATCCGCGAGACGGATGCCGAGTGGAGCCTGCCGGCTCGGCGGCCCGCTGATGCGGACGCCGACGGCACGGCCGAACGGAACCCGAGCCCCGCATGCGAGCCGTAGGTTCGTGGCGCGGTCGCCGCACGCGTAGTCTTCTCCCATGGGAAAGCTCGAATACAACAGCTCGCGTCCTCCGATCGAGGTCGACGACGAGACGTTGGCGCATCTGAAGATCGTCATGGGGACGAAGCTGCGCCGTCAGGAGAGCTTCATGATGACCTGGCCCGCGCGCTCCGAGCGCTCGGGGCGCCTGACGGCGTGGATGCACCCGAGCATCCCGCTGATCATCGAATTCGATTCCGATTCCATCCCGAAGATCGACCCCCAGCGGGTCGAGCGGATGATGGGCGCCCTCAACGCCCGGGGCGAACTCGTGCTCGACGACCTCACCTGAAGCGCAGCCGGCGGGCGTCGGCGCGGGGCAGGGGTCGTGAGGCGACGCCGTCACTCCCAGTCGCGGAAAGGCAGGTCGAGCGACCAGTCGTCGATGCTGCTGTCCGGCGTGCGGTGGTCGGGCCGGACCGTGACGACGACGCGCGCGCCGGGCGAGATGAGGACGCTGACCAGGCGCTCCCCATCGGACAGGTCGACGAACGCCGGCTCCGAGCGCGTGATGGCCTCGATCTGGTTCATGACATCGACGAGGTCGCGGTCCCGTGCGAGGCGGAACTCGCGGCCATCGACTTCGATGTACGCGGTGGTTCTCGACGGCGGCCTCATGCGCCTACGGTAGGTCGCACACGTCGTCGATCCTCGGGGGGTTGCGCGATCGACCCACGGCGGTTATGACCCCGGCGTCGACGGGCTGTCGCCGTCGAACACGGGGGAGCCCTCCTCGGGCTCATGGACGAGGTAGAGGCCGGTCGGTCCGTTGGCGGTGAAGGCGAGAGCTTCGATCCACGCTCGGTTGATGGACGGCTGGCGGCTGCCGTGATACTTGAACACGAGGCTGCTGCCCGGATGGATCCAGACCGTGGTGCGACCTCCACCGAGACTGGTGTCTTCGCGCCACGTGAAGGCGAACGGCTCCGCACGTCGCAGCTTCGCGGTCATGACCAACTGCAGGTGCGTGAGAGCGCGGTCCTCGACCTCGGTCTTCGGGCCGCCGTCGTAGATGAATTTTCCCACTGTGCTGACCTCCGTCGCGGGACTCGACCGACCCCGCACGATGACACCCTCTCACGTTTCGTGCGGAACCGGTGGTGGATCAGAGCAGGTCGAGGTCGTCCTCGTAGGGGAACAGGAGGTCGCCGGTGTCGCGCGCGTCGTACTGGACCTTGTCGGTCGAGATCGATACCCGACTGGTCGCCGTGATGAGCACGCTCATCGCCCGGTTCCCCACGATGACGAAGTCGACGAACCGTCCCGGGGTGGCTGCGGCCTCCTCGATCCGGGATCGGAGCTCGGCGACATCCTGGTCTTGGGCGAGAAGGAAGTCCGCGCCGTCCACCGCCACTGAGGTCCGCTCCATCGTCTCCGTGTCATCCATGGCCACAGGCTAGGGCCCGGATCCCCGATCAGACAGCGGGGTTGCATCCCCCGGTGCGAAGGGGGTACGAATCCGCGCTCGGCCGGATGCAGCCCGCGGGCGGCGTTCAGGGGTGATCGACGACGGAGACGGCGTTCCCCCAGACCCAGCAGCGGAAGGTGTCGTCGCCGGCGCGAAACTCGATGCCGGCCGCGAGGGGAGTGGTCCGCATCAGCCGGGCCTCGACGCGCACCGCTTCCGCACCGAACCGCACCCACGCGAGAACGCGAGCGGGTCGCGGATGCACCGTGAGGGGTTGCTCGCGCAGGTCGAGTTCGCGATCGCCGAGCGACTGCAGGGGCCCGCGCCGGGAGGCGGCGAGGATCGCCTCGTGCTGCGAGCGCATGTCGCGATACGCGGAGAGCGTCGCCCCTGGGTTCCCCATCGCCGGCTCTTCCTTTCTCCGGCCGAGGGTCACGAGTCTAGGGCGGCCCTCCGACGTCGCAGGGAGAAGACGTCGGCGGAGCGCGTCCGTGGGCTCAGACGCGGAACGACCCCGCGCGTCCGTTGAAGCGGTGCCCGGGGTCGTTCGGCGTCGGTATCAGCCCTGCGCGTCGGGCTCGCCGGCCACGACGTCACCGTCGCGGGACTCGCCGCGGTCGGTGGGCGGAACGGTGGGCGGTGCGCCCTTGCCGTCCTCCGCACCGAGGTTGTCGTTCTCGTCCGGACCCGGCGACGGCTCCGTGCTGATGTCGTTGCGTCCTTGTTCGGTGCTCATTGGGACTCCTCTCGTCGGCGATGTCGATCATCCTGTCGTGCGGGCGGCTGGGCTCCCACCCTCTTGACAACCTGAAATCGGGTTTCGAGCGTCACTCCAGCGGGATGGTGGGCTCTGCCGGGTTCGGCGCGAGGGGCTCGGCCGGGTTCGGGGCGAGCGGCTCCTCCGGATGGGGGAACGAGGGCTCCTGCGGTTCCGGCGCGATCGGCTCGGGCCGGATGGGCTGCTCGCCCGGAGACAGAGGGGTGGAGGATGCTGCAGTCATGTCGTGCTCCTTCCGCGGCGATGGTCGCCACAGGGTCACTGCATCACGCCCCCGCGCGCGCGTCAGCGGGGTTGCGCGCCGCCCCGGGCTGTGGTTCCCCCGCCTCTGCGGGGGGAGACGCCGGTGGCCCGATGACCAGCCCGCCGGCCGTGAATCCGGCCGCCCAGAGGAGGGAGGTCGACAGCTCGGTCGCGTCGCCCAGAAGACCCCAGATCGGCGTGGCCACGGCCTGGCCGATCGCGAGGGCGAGAAAGGCGATTCCGACGCCGCGCGCCGCGTCTCCCGGGGCGG
>DAMDKH010000081.1:0-8185 GCA_032099965.1 Microbacterium sp. | reverse complement strand
CCGCCGCGAGGCGCACCACGTCGAGCGCGAAGCGCAGGCGATCGGCGTCGGGCGCGGCGCCCTGTCCGAGGAAGATCTCGCCGATGTGGTCGGGGATGGCCTGCCCGCGTCGCGCGAACGCCAGCTGTGATTCGAGGGCCTGTTCTCCGGTCGCCTGATCGGACGCCCACTGCAGCAGCGCCACGTCGCGGTAGGCGGGGCGTTCGAGGCACCACAGCAGGGCCGCGCACGCGAACGGGGGAAGGGCCCCGCGCGCGGTGAGCACCAGTTCGAAGAACGCCGGCATGTCTTCGAGCATCGCCACCGCCGCCACGGTCTGCGCGTCGACCGGAGGGTCGGGATGCTCCGGACGATCGGCGTCGAGCGCCGTCGAGAGCGCGGCGAGCACGCGGCGGATCTGCTGCTTCTCGGCCGCCTCCACGGCGGGCAGGTCGACGCCGGCGTTCTGATCGCCGCTCACGTCACCGACCCCGGGGATGCTCGGCGCCCGGGGCACGGAGTCGCGAGGATGCAGCAGGGGCGCGTCGTCGAGATAGCTCGCCCACCCGTCGGGTGTGACGCACAGGGCGTCGACCACCCGCAGGCCGGCATCCTCCGCGCGCCCCCGCAGCTCGTCGACGGCGACGGCCCAGGGCAGGACCAGGCCGTCGGGCGTGGGCTGGGCGCTCTCGTCGGTGTAGACGACGGCGGCGACCGCATCCGTTCCCCCGACCCGTGCCACGAGCCCGATCGCGGCGTCGGCGTAAGAGTCGAGAGGGCGGTCGGGGTCGGGGAGGTCGAGCCGCATCGCCCCCGACGTGCGGCTGCCGCGGAAGGGCAGGAGCACGACGCTCTGACGCGGGGTGAAGCCCGCGAGAGCGGGGACGATGCTGAGGAACTCGGCGGAGCCGGCGGCGCGGAGGAGGGTGTTCATGAGGCGAGTGTGTCGCGGCGGAGGCCCGGGGAGCCCGGGAGCGGCGCCGTGTGGAGGGTATTCCGCCCTGTCCGTCCCGGCGCAGGGAGAGTGAGGTCGCGTACGATGGAGGGATGGACAACTTCTGGGTCGCAGCAGCGTGGTCGATCCTGCCGACCCTGGGAGTCAGCGCCGTCTTCTTCATGGTGCTGCGCGGCATCCTGCGGTTCGACCGCACGGAGCGCAAGGTGCACGCGCAGATCGAGGCCGAGGAGCGCGCCGCACGCGGACTCCCTCCGCGTCCCTGAGCGGCGTCGCACCCATCGACTACTGTGTAGCGGACGACGCCGGTGACGGCGTCGCACGGGGGCACCGCGCACGGCGTGCCAGGAGGAGAACAGCATGACGGTCGAGGGCGTGGGCTGGCTCATCGCCGCCTTCCTGCTGATCCTCGACCTCGCCATCCGCATCACCGCCATCATCGTGATCCCCCGCAACCGGCGGCCCACGGCGGCGATGGCCTGGCTCCTGGCCATCTTCTTCATGCCGTTCGTCGGCGTCTTCCTCTTCCTCGTGATCGGCAATCCGCGGCTGCCGCGCGCCCGGCGCCGCAAGCAGGACCAGATCAACGAGTACATCGCCGCGACCAGCGAGCACCTGCACTTCGGCACCCTGCGGCCCCACGCACCGGACTGGTTCGGACCGCTCGTCGAGATGAACCAGCGGTTGGGTGCCCTCCCGCTCTCCGGCGACAACGGCGCCCACATCATCTCGAACTACCAGCAGTCGCTCGATGCGATGGCCGACGCCATCCGCGAGGCCGAGGACTACGTGCACGTGGAGTTCTACATCCTCCAGTCCGACGAGTCGACCGACAACTTCTTCCGCGCCCTCGAGGAGGTCGCCGCTCGCGGCGTCTCGGTGCGGGTGCTGCTCGACCACTGGGCCAACCGATGGAAGCCGCGCTACCGCGAGACCACCCGCCGCCTCACGGCGATGGGTGCCGACTGGCACGTCATGCTCCCCGTGCAGCCGTTCAAGGGGCGGATGCAGCGTCCTGATCTGCGCAACCACCGCAAGCTGCTCGTGGTCGACGGAACCGTCGCGTTCCTCGGCTCGCAGAACGTGACCGACTCGACCTACAACCTGAAGAAGAACATCAAGCGGGGTCTGCACTGGGTCGACCTCATGGTGCGGCTCGACGGGCCCGTGGTCCTCAGCGTCAATGCGATCTTCCTCAGCGACTGGTACAGCGAGACCGACACCGTGCTCGAGGAGATCGACATCACGCACGCCGAGATCGGCTCGGGCGACCTCGACTGCCAGGTCGTGCCGTCCGGACCCGGTTTCGAGGTCGAGAACAACCTGCGCCTCTTCCTCGGTCTCCTGTACTCGGCCAAGAAGCAGATCATGATCGTCAGCCCGTACTTCGTGCCAGACGAGGCGCTGCTGCTGGCGGTCACCGCGGCGGTCGACCGCGGTGTCGCCGTCGAGCTGTTCGTCTCGGAGGAGGGCGACCAGGCGATGGTCTACCACGCCCAGCGCAGCTACTACGAGGTGCTGCTCAAGGCGGGCGTGCGCATCTGGATGTACCGCAAGCCCTACATCCTGCACACCAAGAGCCTCCGCGTCGACGACGAGGTGGCCGTCATCGGATCCAGCAACATGGACATGCGCTCCTTCGGTCTGAATCTCGAGGTCTCGATGCTCGTCCGAGGCCAGGAGTTCGCCGCGGAGATGCGCGAGGTCGAAGACACCTACCGCTCGCTGAGCCGCGAGCTCACCCTGGAGGAGTGGGAGCAGCAGCCCCTCCGCTCCACCGTGCTCGACAACCTGGCGCGTCTCACCTCGGCCCTGCAGTAGCGGCCCCCGGGTCGGAGTGCGCCTCCGTTCCGGCACGGGACGCTCATCGAACGCGTCGCGCGATCTGTCAACCCCCGTTCCGCTCGGGGGACGCCCGCGATTACCCTGAGGTCATGACCTCCCCCTCGCGTCTCGCCGCCGCTCTCTCCGCGCTCGCCGCGGTCGTCGTCATCGCCGGCTGCACGGTCGGCCCGGGTGCCACATCGCCGCAGAGCACGTCGAACCCCTCCGATCAGGCCGAGGCGCCCGAGATGGACGCGGATGACATGGGCGGGGCGTTGCTCGACGACGGCCGCATGTTCGCCGTCGTCACCTGGGGATCGTCGAGCTGCGTGCCGCAGGTTTCTGACGTCACCGCCCAGGGACAGGTCGTCTCCGTGACGTTGCAGGACGCCGAGACGGAGAAGGCCTGCACCGCCGACATGGCCCAGCGTGCGAGCGTCGCCGCGCTGCCGGAGGGCGTCGACCCGACCCAGGAGATCACGCTCGACGTGACGTACAAGGACCTCTCCGATGACGTCGAGATCGGCGGGCAGCAGGTCACCGGCATGCCCGGTCAGTCGACGACCTACGAGCCCTCCGCGGGATGGTTCGACGACGGCAGCCTCGTGCTGCTCACGTGGGGATCGTCGGGATGCCCGCCCATCGTCTCGACGGTGGAGGGGTCCGGCGATGCGGGAACGGTCGAGTTCGCGACCGTCGACGGCCAGGTGTGCACCATGGACATGGCTCCGCGCGCGACGCTGATCTCCTTCGGCGAGGGCGCCGTCGACACAGACGCCGACTTCACCCTCACGCTCGTCGGTGGCGGCATCGACGGGGTGGTGACGATCCCCGCCGACTGATCGGTCGGGACCGGCGGAGGTCGGGAGCGGCGGAGGTCAGAAGCCGTCGACGGGGTGGTCGACCGGAAGGGCCAGCAGCAGGGCGCCGGGGTCGACGCGACACGTCATGCGCACGGCGAGGCCGAACTCGTCACCGTCCAGCTCCACGGGCGTGGGCGTCGGCGCCGCGGCCTCGGCGACGGAACCCTGGAAGTAGCGCACGGCGGCATCCCGCCCGCGACGTTCCCACAGGCGGCGCCCGGCCGGGAAGCGGCGCAGCACGGAGTTCTCCCACCAGATGCGCCGCCACACGGTGAACCACCCGAGGGCGCCCGACGGGGTGATGACGGCCACGTCGAGGGCGCCGTCGGTGATCGACGCATCGGGGATGAGCGAGATGCCCGCCGGCAGCATCCCGCAGTTGGCGAACAGGATGCTGTGCACCCGGGTGGAGTGCAGGCGGCCGTCGTCGATCTGGTAGACCGACCGGAACGGCGAGGCGGTGGCCAGCGACCGGGCCGCGCCGTCGACGTAGGCGATCCACCCCACCGACTTCTTCAGGTCAGGGCGCGTGTTCGCGATCATGTCGGCGTCGAGACCGATGCCCGCGAGCACGACGAACGCGTGCTCCCCTTCCTCTCCGCCCTCGCGGGTGAGGCGCGCCCAGCCGATGTCGATCGCATGCCGCGCGCCGGTGAGGGCGGCGCGGATCATCTCGTCCGGTGATGCCAGCGGAAGCCCCAGGTTGCGGGCGAGGAGGTTGCCGGTGCCGCTCGGGAGGATGGCCAACGGCACCCCCGTGCCGGCCATGGCCTCGGCGACGGCGCGCACCGTCCCGTCGCCGCCCGCCACGAGCACGACGTCGACACCGCGCGCCAGGGCCTGCGTGGTCGCCAGCTGACCGGCATCCTGCACGGTCGTCGCATAGAACGCGGGATGCTCCCACCCCTCCTGCCGCGACAGCTCTCGGACCGCCGCCCGGAGACGGCTGCCGTCGACCTTGACGGGGTTGTAGACGAGTGCCGCCTGGCGTCGGGCGGCGGGCTTCGTCATGGGCATACTCTATTCCGGCCGCGACCGCCGTCAGCGCGGGCGGCGGCGCACGTCGGGGGCCCGCCCCGCCCCCGTAGAATCGTGGAATGATCGACCTCGCACTCCTCCGCGACCACCCCGAGATCGTCCGCCGCTCGCAAGCGGCGCGCGGCAACGACGAGGCCACCGTCGACGCCGCACTGGAGGCCGATCGATCGCGTCGCGCCGCCCTCACCGCGTTCGAGGAGCTGCGCGCCGAGCAGAACGCCTTCGGCAAGCGCGTCGCCCAGGCGTCGAAAGACGAGAAGGCGGCACTGGTCGCCCAGGCGAAGCAGCTCGCCGAGCGGGTCAAGCAGGCCCAGCAGGCCGCGAACGAGGCAGCGGAGGCGGCCACGGCCGCGCTCACCCGGATCGAGAACGTCGTGATCGAGGGCGTGCCGGCCGGTGGCGAGGCGGACTTCGTTGAGCTGCGTCGCGTGGGCGAGGTCCCGGACTTCGACTTCGCGCCGCGCGATCACCTCGAGCTCGGCGAGATCCTCGGCGCGATCGACATGGAGCGCGGCGCCAAGGTCTCCGGCGCGCGGTTCTACTTCCTGCGCGGCATCGGCGCGCGCCTCGAGATCGCCCTCATGAACCTCGCCCTCGACAAGGCGCTGCAGAACGGGTTCGTCCCGCTCATCACCCCCACCCTGGTGCGGCCCGAGATCATGCAGGGCACCGGGTTCCTCGGCGAGCACGCCGACGAGGTCTACCACCTCGACAAGGACGACGATCTGTACCTCGTCGGCACCAGTGAGGTCGCGCTCGCCGGGTACCACAAGGACGAGATCGTCGACCTGTCAGACGGCGCGCTCCGCTATGCCGGCTGGTCGACCTGCTACCGCCGGGAGGCGGGATCGCACGGCAAGGACACCCGCGGGATCATCCGCGTGCACCAGTTCAACAAGCTCGAGATGTTCGTCTACACCACCGCGGACGACGCGGAGGCGGAGCACCTGCGCCTCGTCGCCCTGCAGGAGGAGATGCTGACCTCGCTCGGCCTCGCCTACCGGGTGATCGACGTCGCGGCGGGAGACCTCGGGTCGAGCGCCGCCCGCAAGTACGACATCGAGGCGTGGGTGCCGACGCAGGGAGCGTTCCGCGAGCTGACGTCGACCTCGAACTGCACGACCTACCAGGCCCGCCGCCTCGACGTGCGGCACCGCCCGGCCGCGGAGGACGGAGCGGCCAAGACGCAGCATGTCGCCACGCTGAACGGCACGCTCGCCACCACGCGGTGGATCGTCGCGCTGCTCGAGACCCACCAGCAGGCCGACGGATCGGTGCGCGTCCCCGAGGTGCTGCGTCCCTACCTCGGCGGGCTCGAGGTGCTCGTTCCCGAGAAGGGCGTGGCGACCGCATGACCGAACGCTGGCTGGTCGGCCTCGACGTCGACGGCACGATCCTGCTCCAGGACGAGACGATGAGCCCGGGTGTGCCGGAGTCCATCGCCCGGGTGCGCGACGCCGGGCACGTCGTGACGATCGCGACCGGACGCAGCTGGATGGCGACGCGCCGCTACGTCGAAGAGCTCGGGATCGACGCGGAGTACGTGGTGTGCTCGAACGGCGCCGTCACGATGCGCCGCGCGGGCAACGACTGGGAGCGCTGGAACGTCGAGACCTTCGACCCGACCCCGGCGCTCGCACTGCTCCGCGATCGTCTGCCGGAGGCGCGGTACATGGTCGAGCTCGCGTCGGGCCAGCGCCTCTTCACCGAGCAGCTCGACGACTGGACGCTCGACGGAGGCCGTCGTGTGACGTTCGAAGAGCTCTCGGATGCGCCGGTCTCGCGCATCGTCGTGGTGTCTCCGGGGCACGACGAGGAGGACTTCCACCGTCTCGTCGCCGACGCGGGCCTCAACGAGGTGTCGTACGCGATCGGCTGGACGGCGTGGCTCGACATCGCCCCGCAGGGCGTCGACAAGGGCACGGCGCTGGAGCGGGTGCGGCGCGAACTCGGTCTCTCGGGCGAACGGGTTCTCGTGGCCGGAGACGGCCGCAACGACATCGGCATGTTCGAATGGGCGCGCTCCCATGGCGGACGCGCCGTCGCGATGGGTCAGGCGCCGTCGGAGGTGAAGGCAGCCGCAGGGGAGACCACGGACGTCGTGGAGGAGGGCGGCCTCGCCCGCGCCCTCGACAGCCTTCCAGCGCCCGCCCAGGTCAGCGCCGGAGAATAGAACTCGGCTAGACTCACGGCTTGTCGGCGGATTCGTCCGTCGGGAGGGTTGTCCGAGCGGCCGATGGAGCTGGTCTTGAAAACCAGTGGGCAGAGATGTCTCGTGGGTTCGAATCCCACACCCTCCGCTTCCTGAACACGGCGCCCGCGCCGCCGTCAGTACGAAAGGCCCCGAGTGACCGAGAACACCCGCCGCCGCGCGACCATCGCGCGGCACGGCCAACTGCGTACTCCGGGTGCGGTCAGCCAGCTGATCAGCTTCATCGCCATCGCGCTGGCCGTGGTGCTCGTGAGCGGCGTCGGCGTCGCCGCGTACATCGCCTACGACCTGCGCAGCATGCAGCTCGCCAACGCGGTCGAACTCGAGGGCCAGGACGCCTCGGCCGTCCCGCCGGACATCAGCGAGTACAAGGGCGGGTTCAACTTCGTCCTCGCCGGCGTCGACACGTGCGAAGAGGCCTACGCCGAACTGTTCGGCGACCGCTGCAGCGGTGACGACTCCGAGGGCAACCTCAACGACGTCAACCTGCTCATCCACGTCTCCGACGCGCCTCGACGCGTGACGGTCGTGAGCTTCCCCCGCGACCTCATGGTACCGATCCCCGAGTGCACGGACGAGGACGGCGTCGTGCACTCGTCGATGAGCAAGCAGCCCCTCAACGTGGCCTACGGCGATGCCGGCCTCAACTGCGTCGTGAAGACGATCTCCGACCTCACCGACCAGGAGGTGCAGTTCGCCGCCTCGGTGACCTTCGGGGGCGTGATCGAGATCACCAACGCGATCGGCGGCGTGGACGTGTGTCTCGCCAACCCGATCCGCGACCGCTACACCGGCCTCGACCTCTCGGCGGGCAACCACACGGTGCAGGGCCTGGAGGCGCTGCAGTTCCTCCGCACGCGGCACGGCGTGGGCGACGGCAGCGACCTCGGCCGCATCGGCAACCAGCAGCAGTACATGTCGAGCCTGGCGCGGAAGCTCATCAGCAGCGAGACGCTGGGCAACCCGGGCACGATGCTCAAGCTCGCGACGGTCGGCCTCAGCAACCTCGAGACCAGCACCACGCTCAACGACCCGCTGACGATCGTGCAGATCGGCCTGGCGGTGAAGGAGGTGCCGTTCGAGGACATCGTCTTCGTGCAGTACCCCTCGGGCGCCGACTCGGCGAACCCCAACAAGGTCGTGCCGAACTACACGGCCGCGGGGGAGCTGTTCGACGCCATCGAGGCGAACGCGCAGCTGCAGATCACGCACGAGAACACCAGCAACGACGGGGTGGTCGTGGAGACCCCGGCGCCCCAGGCCCCGGCGGCGGGCGAGGCGCCCGCCGAGGCGACCCCGGCGCCGGAGGCGACC
>DAMDKH010000080.1:0-8269 GCA_032099965.1 Microbacterium sp. | reverse complement strand
TCGCCGGAGCACCACGGCGACCGCCATGGCCGCGAGGGCCAGAGCGGCGACGAGGGCGAGCGCGGCGAGCGGTGGCATCGTCCCAGGCTAGGCCCGCGCACGCGCGGGATCCCCGTTGTTTCGTCTCATGACGACGCGACCTCCTCGCGGCGCCGGCGACCGATCCGACGCGGGGCCACGGCGGGTATCCTGGCAGGCATGAGCGATGCCGTCCCGACGCCGTACGAAGACCTCCTCCGCGACGTGCTCGAGAACGGCACGCACAAGTCCGATCGCACGGGCACCGGAACCACGAGCGTGTTCGGGCGTCAGATCCGCTTCGATCTGTCGCGCGGGTTCCCGCTCATCACCACCAAGCGGGTGCACTTCAAATCCATCGCCTACGAACTGCTCTGGTTCCTGCGCGGGGAGTCGAACGTGCGGTGGTTGCAGGACAACGGCGTGACCATCTGGGACGAGTGGGCCGATGAGGCGGGCGAGCTCGGGCCGGTCTACGGCGTGCAGTGGCGTTCCTGGCCCGCGCCCGGGGGACGGGTCATCGACCAGCTCGCCGAGGTGATCGAGCAGATCCGCCGGTCGCCCGACTCGCGCAGGCTCATCGTGTCCGCCTGGAACCCCGCGGACATCCCCGACATGGCGCTGGCGCCGTGCCATGCGCTCTTCCAGTTCTACGTGGCGGACGGCCGACTCTCGTGCCAGCTCTACCAGCGCAGCGCCGACATGTTCCTCGGCGTCCCGTTCAACATCGCCTCCTACGCGCTCCTGACGATGATGATCGCGCAGCAGGTGGGACTCGAGCCGGGCGACTTCGTGTGGACCGGCGGCGACACCCACATCTACGACAACCACCGCGAGCAGGTCGCCGAGCAGCTGACCCGCGACCCGTACCCCTATCCGACTCTCCGGTTCGCACGGAAGCCCGATTCCGTCTTCGACTACCGCTACGAGGACTTCGTCGTCGAGGACTACCAGCACCACGCCCCGATCCGGGCGGCGGTGGCGGTATGACCTGGGTCGGTCTGATCTGGGCGGAGGCGGCCGGCGGCGTGATCGGCGCCGACGGCGGGATGCCGTGGCACGTGCCCGAAGACCTCGCGCACTTCAAAGACGTCACCGTCGGCTCTCCCGTCGTGATGGGTCGGAAGACCTGGGATTCCCTCCCGGAGCGGTTCCGGCCGCTGGCGGGTCGCGAGAACATCGTGGTGACCCGGCAGCAGGACTGGAGCGCCGACGGCGCCCGCCGGGCGTCGACCGTGGCGGAGGCCGTGCGCGGGGCGGATCGAGTCTGGATCATCGGCGGGGCGGAGATCTTCCGCCAGGTCATCAACGACGCCGATCGTCTCGAGGTCACCGAACTCGATCTCCAGATCCAGGGCGGTGACGCCTTCGCTCCCTCGAGGACGGGCTGGCGGCTCGTCGACGAGGGGGAGTGGCAGACTTCTCGGACCGGCATCCGCTATCGATTCCTCGGACTGGAGCGCTGACATGCCCACTGCACTGATCACCGGCGCGAGCGCGGGGCTGGGGGCCGAGTTCGCCCGGCAGCTCGCCCGCCGCGGGGCGGACCTCATCCTCATCGCCCGGACCGTCGCCGCGCTCGACGAGCTCGCGGCCGAGCTCCGCAGTGAGCACGGCGTCGCGGTCGAGGTCATCCCCGCCGACCTGTCGACCGACGAAGGCGTCGACCTCGTCGCCGCGCGGCTCGAGGACGCGACCGACCCCGTCGACCTGCTGGTCAACAACGCGGGCTTCGGGCTGCCCCTGCAGTTCGCCGACAACGACGTCGCCGACGAGATCCGGCATCTGCGGCTGCACGTCGAGGCCTCGATGCGGCTCATGCACGCCGCCCTGCAGACGATGCGGGGGCGGGGCGGACGCATCGTGAACGTCGCCTCCGTCGCCGGGTTCATCTCACGGTCGACCTACTCCGCCTGCAAGGCCTGGGTGATCGGATTCTCCCGCTGGGCGAACGTCGAGTACGCGAAGGACGGCGTGAGCGTGACGGCCGTCTGCCCCGGTTTCACCCACACGTCCTTCCACGAGCGCATGGGGCTGGCCCCGGGCCAGGAGGGCGTGCCGGCGTTCATGTGGCTCGACGCCCGGACCGTCGTCCGCGAGGGGTTGAGGGATGCCGCCCGCGGTAGGGCCGTGTCGGTGCCGTCGTTCCGCTACAAGGTGCTCGTCGCCCTGACCCGGGTGCTCCCGCCGTCGGTCACCGCGCAGGTGGCGCGACGCGGTCGGGTCTGACCCGCCGCCGGATCAGCGGAAGCGTCCGAGGCGGATGCCGGCGAAGGCGATCGCGGCGATCGTCTCGCCGTCGGTGATGCGGCCGTCCGCGATCATGCCCACGACGTCGGCGAAGGGCACCCACGACACGGCGCTGATGCCTTCCTCGCGCTGACCGTCGGCCGCTGCGCCGGCATCCGCCTGGCGGAGGCCCTGCGCGAGGAAGACGTGCTCGGGGGCGTCCGCGATGCCGTTGAGAGCGTTCATGCGCCCGAGATCGGCCCACACGGCCGCTTCGAACCCGGTCTCCTCCCGGAGCTCGCGCCGCGCGGCCGCCTCAGGCTCTTCGCCGTCGCTGCCGCCGGCCGGCACCTCGATGGACGGCCCCGTCGTGTAGCGGTCGATCGTCACCAGGCACACCCGGTGCTCCTCGTCGAGCGCGACGACGAACACGGCAGGGTGCCGCACCGTCACCACGCCGTAGATCCCGGCGGAGCCCCCGGGGTCGGTCACGGCATCCTCCCGCACCTCGATCCAGCGGTTCGCGTACACCGTCTCCGACCCGTGCGTCACCCATGCCATGCCCTCGAGACTACGTCCGCCACGTGGACCGGCGCGTCCGGGGTTCTCGGGTCCTCGTCCCGCGGCGTCGAGACGATACGCTGGGTGCATGACGCACACGGGCAACCCCTTCGGGCAGGTTCTCGTCGCGCTCGTCACCCCGATGACGGCCGACGGCGAGGTCGACTGGCCGGCGGTCGAGAAGCACATCGACGACGTCATCACCGCGGGTGCCGACGGCGTCGTGGTGACCGGCACGACGGGCGAGACCTCCACTCTGACGGACCCCGAGAAGCTGAAGCTCGTCGAGATCGGCAAGTCGGTCTCGGCCGGACGCGCGAAGATCATCACCGGCGGCGGGTCCAACGAGACCGCCCACGCGATCGAGCTCTACAAGGCGAGCGAGAAGGCCGGCGCCGACGGCATCATGATCGTCACGCCGTACTACAACAAGCCGACGCAGGCCGGCATCCTCACGCATTTCCGTCTGGTGGCCGACGCGACCGACCTGCCCGTCATCCTCTACGACATCCCCGGCCGAACGGGTGTGCCCATCCGGTACGAGACGATCCTGCGTCTCGCCAAGCACCCCAACATCCTCGCGGTGAAGGACGCCAAGGGCGACTTCTCCGAGGTGAGCCGAGTGCTCAATCAGACCGACCTGATGTACTTCTCCGGCGACGACGCGAACGTGCTCCCGCACCTCTCGATCGGCGCCACCGGGCTCATCGGTGTGACCGCCAACATTACGGCGACCCCGTACCGCACCATCATCGACGCGGTGAACCGCGGAGACCTCGCCACGGCGACGGCCGAGCACAAGCGCCTCGAACCGCTCGTGCGGGCCGTCATGACGCACGTGCCCGGAACGGTGGCGGCGAAGTACATCCTCCACGGCCTCGGCCGCATCTCCAGCCCCCGCGTGCGCCTGCCGCTCGTGGGCCCGGAGGAGTGGGAGGCCGCGCTCATCGAAGACGAGCTCGATCTGGTGAACGGCGTCCCCGGCGCCGACTTCTCGAACTTCCGTCCCGACCGCAACGCGGCCGCGGGCGGCGCCCTGCCGAAGGTGCACGGCACGACGCGCTGAGTCGCGTCCCCACGAACGAACGGACGCGCGGAGTGTCCGACTGAGGAGACAGCATGTCCATCCCCCTGGCAGAACCCCACGCTCTCGAAGAAGGCACGCTCCGGGTCATCCCGATCGGCGGACTCGGCGAGATCGGCCGCAACATGACGGCGTTCGAGTACGCCGGAAAGATCCTGATCGTCGACTGCGGAGTGCTGTTCCCCGAGGAGCACCAGCCCGGCGTCGACCTGATCCTCCCGGACTTCGAGCCGATCCGCGACCGCCTCGACGACATCGTCGGAGTGATGCTCACGCACGGGCACGAGGATCACATCGGGGCCGTGCCCTACCTGCTCCGGCTGAAGAACGACATCCCGCTGATCGGATCCGGTCTGACGCTCGCCCTCGTCGAGGCGAAGCTCAAGGAGCACCGCATCAAGGCCTTCACCCTCACGGTCACCGAGGGCCAGAAGGAGAAGGTCGGACCGTTCGACCTGGAGTTCGTCGCGGTCAACCACTCCATCCCCGACGCTCTCGCGGTCGCCATCCGCACCCCCGCCGGCCTCGCGCTGGCGACCGGCGACTTCAAGATGGATCAGCTCCCCCTCGACGGCCGCATCACCGACCTCCGGGCGTTCTCGCGTCTCGGTGAAGAGGGCGTCGACCTCTTCCTCGTCGACTCCACCAACGCCGACGTCCCGGGGTTCACCCCGACGGAACGTTCCATCGGCCCCGTGCTCGACCAGGTGATCGGGAAGGCGCCGCGCCGCGTCATCGTGGCCAGCTTCTCCAGCCACGTGCACCGCGTCCAGCAGGTGATCGACGCTGCGCACGCGCACGGCCGACGCGTGGCCTTCCTCGGCCGCAGCATGGTGCGCAACATGACCATCGCCGAGCAGCTGGGGTACCTCAAGGTGCCGGCGGGCGTGCTCATCGACTTCAAGAAGGCGCGCGATCTGCCCGACGAGAAGATCGTCTACATGTCGACCGGATCCCAGGGCGAGCCCATGGCCGTCCTGAGCCGTATGGCCAACATGGACCACGCGATCGAGGTGAGCGAGGGCGACACCGTGATCCTCGCCTCCAGCCTCATCCCCGGCAACGAGAACGCCGTCTACCGCGTGATCGACGGGCTGACGAAGCTCGGCGCGAACGTCGTGCACAAGGCCAACGCGCGCGTGCACGTGTCGGGCCACGCCGCAGCGGGCGAGCTGCTGTACTGCTACAACATCCTGCAGCCGCGGAACGTGCTGCCGGTGCACGGCGAGTACCGCCACCTGATCGCCAACGCCAAGCTCGCGCAGGACACCGGGGTGCCCGAGGAACGCACGATCATCGCGTCGAACGGCACCGTGATCGACCTCAAGGACGGCGTCGCGCGCGTGGCGGGCCAGCTCGACCTCGGGTTCGTGTACGTCGACGGCTCGACCGTCGGTGAGATCACCGACGCCGACCTCAAGGACCGTCGGATCCTGGGCGAGGAGGGCTTCATCTCCGTCATCGTCGTCGTGGATGCCGCGACCGGCCGCATCATCTCGGGACCGGAGATCCACGCCCGCGGCGTCGCGGAGGACGACTCGGTCTTCGACGACGTGTCGCCGAAGATCGTCGCAGCGCTCAAGGAGGCCTCCGGCAACGGGGTGCGCGACACCCATGCGCTGTCGCAGGTCGTGCGACGGACGATCGGCCGCTGGGTGAACCAGAAGCTGCGTCGTCGTCCGATGATCGTGCCGCTCGTGATCGAGGCCTGACCGGCGGGTTCCCTCCCAAAGCCGCGTCGATACGCGGCGATGTCGTCCCTTCGTCGTAACGTGAGGGAATGGCCAGGAGCACTACCAAGTCCGAGCGCGCGTCGGAGAGCGCACCGTCTCGCCCCAAACGGCAGACGTCTCCCAAAGCCTCGCCTGCGCCCAAGAAGTACATCGACGAGGTCGACAGGCCGCCGGTGGCGGTGCGAGCGTGGAACGGCCTGGCTCACGCCGTCGGTGGACTCTTCCGGGCGTTCGGGCCCGAGACGCTCGAGAAGGACGACCGTCGCGACGGTTTCCCGTTCCTGCTGGTGCTGCTCGCGATCGCCGGCGCGGTCAACGAGTGGTTCTTCATCGGCAACGAGGTCGCTGCGAACATCAGCGCCTACTCGGTCGGCCTGCTCGTCGGCCGGGTGGCGTTCTTCATGCCCGTCCTGCTGCTCCTGCTCGCCGGTTGGCTGTTCCGTCATCCTTCCTCGGTGCACGACAACGGCCGCATCGGGATCGGCTTCGGACTCTTCGTGATCGCGCTGGCGGGCATCAGCCATGTGGCGGCGGGCGCGTCCGGGTCGCCGGGGGCGACCACCCGTCCGCACCCCAGTCAGGGCCCGCGGGCGGTGAGCGAGGCCGGGGGGTTGTCCGGCTGGCTCGTCGGCGAGCCTCTCGCGTCGCTCACGCCGATCCTCGCCTACGTGCTGCTCGCCCTGGTGATCGCCCTGAGCATCCTGATCCTCACCAAGACGCCGCCGAACCGCATCGGCAAGCGCCTGGGCGACCTCTACACCTGGATGTTCGACGCGGAGCGCGCGGAGCCCAAGCCGCAGCAGCCCGTCGTCGACGAGTCCGACAAGACCGACGACGAGAACGTGCTGCCGTGGTGGCGCCGGAACAAGACCGGTCGCGAGGAGGACCCCGACGAGGGCGCCCTCGGATCCGACGACATCACCGCTTTGCTGTCGACGACCGAGGCCACTCCCGCCTACGACCAGGCGATCGTCGTCGCGGATCCGTACGACGCCGCGACGGAGGTCCTCTCCGACGTCCGATCCGTGACCGATGCGCTTTCCGAGCAGCAGACGACCGCGCTGCTCGACGACGACTCCGACACGGGGGAGATGCCCGAGCTCCCGGGCCTCGACGGGTTCGGAACGGAGGGCCCGGGCGATCGCGGCCCCCAGGCGCCCGTGGCACCCTACATCCTGCCCAATCCGGGGATCCTGGCCGACGGGCCGCCCTCCGTCGCCCGCTCCGAGGCCAACGACCGCATCGTCGAGCAGATCACGAGCGTCCTGTCCCAGTTCAACGTCGACGCCAAGGTGACGGGCTTCTCGCGCGGCCCGACGGTCACCCAGTACGAGGTCGAGGTCGGCCATGGGGTGAAGGTCGAGAAGATCCTCCAGCTCAGCAACAACTTCGCCTACGCGGTGGCCTCGAACGACGTGCGCATCCTGTCGCCGATTCCGGGCAAGAGCGCCATCGGTATCGAGATCCCCAACACCGACCGCGAGACCGTCGCCCTCGGCGACGTCCTCCGCTCGCAGGCGGCGCAGAAGAGCACCCACCCGCTGACGATCGGCGTCGGCAAGGACGTCGGGGGCAACTTCGTCACGGCCAATCTCGCCAAGATGCCCCACCTGCTGGTGGCGGGATCGACGGGCTCCGGTAAGTCCAGCTTCGTGAACTCGATGATCACGAGCCTGCTCATGCGTGCTCGGCCCGCCGACGTGCGCATGGTGCTGATCGACCCCAAGCGCGTCGAGCTGACCAGCTACGCCGGGGTGCCTCACCTCATCACCCCCATCATCACGAACCCGAAGAAGGCCGCAGAGGCGTTGCAGTGGGTCGTGAAGGAGATGGACATGCGGTACGACGACCTCGCGTCGTTCGGCTTCCGCCACATCGACGACTTCAACCGCGCGGTACGCGCCGGTGAGGTCGAGGTGCCGATGGGCAGCGAACGCGTGCTCAAGCCCTACCCGTACCTCCTCGTCGTGGTCGACGAGCTCGCCGACCTCATGATGGTCGCGCCGCGAGACGTCGAGGACTCGATCGTCCGCATCACCCAGCTGGCGCGTGCATCCGGCATCCATCTGGTTCTGGCCACCCAGCGCCCCAGCGTCGACGTGGTGACGGGCCTCATCAAGGCCAACGTGCCATCGCGGCTCGCCTTCGCCGTCACCAGCGTCACCGACAGCCGTGTCATCCTCGACGCTCCGGGCGCCGACAAGCTCATCGGTCAGGGAGACGCGCTGTTCTCACCGATGGGCTCCTCCAAGCCGTTCCGCTTGCAGGGCGCATGGGTCGACGAGAAGGAGATCGACGCTGTCGTCAAGCACGTCACGCGCCAGGCGCAGCCGGAGTACCGGCCCGACGTCCAGGAGGCGCTGGAGCCACGCAAGAAGGACGTCGACGAAGACATCGGCGACGACCTCGAGCTGCTCCTCGCTGCAGCCGAGCTGGTGGTCTCCAGCCAGTTCGGGTCGACGTCCATGCTGCAGCGGAAGCTCCGCGTGGGCTTCGCCAAGGCGGGGCGCCTGATGGATCTCCTGGAGTCCCGCGAGATCGTCGGTCCGTCCGAGGGGTCGAAGGCGCGAGACGTGCTCGTCACCGTCGAGCAGTTGCCGACGGTCATGGCGAAGCTGCGCGGCGAAGACGTGCCGGCCGTCGC
>DAMDKH010000079.1:0-8310 GCA_032099965.1 Microbacterium sp. | reverse complement strand
CGCGCGCTCGAACCGGTCGAGCACGGCGAGCCAGGCGGCGAGGTTCTCCGACACGGTGCTCAGGCCGTCGCGGAGGTCGCCGCAGACGGGGCGTCTCCGGTGAGGGCCGCCGCCTGGTGCCAGGCGTCGCGGAGCGGGGCGACGATCGCGCGGCTCTCGGCCGTGGCCGAGGCGTCATGGCCCACGTTGGCGACGATGAGGCGGCCGGTGAGGTGGACGTACAGCGCGCGGAGATCCGCCGCTCCGTCCCAGACGTCGGTGAGGGATCCACTGAGCTCCGCCACGATGCTCTGCGCGTGCGTGAGGTGCGCCGACGCCTCGGGCCAGTCCGCCGCCTGCTGGGCGACGGCCGCGCGGTCGATGTCGACGAGCAGTCGGTCGTAGAGCAGCGTGAGCAGGCGCTCGGGCGAGGCCGAGGCGACCTGCTGCTCGAGGTACTGCTGCTTCGCGCGCTCCAGCGAGGTGAGGGGCATCGTGCTCTCCTAGGGGGTTCGTCGAGACGGGGCGGCCGGAGCCGGGATCAGGAGTCCTTCGACGGCGAGAGGCCGGCGAGCTGGGAGGTGAGCCAGCTGGACTGCGACTGGAGCTTCGAGAGCTGCACCTCCAGCTGGGAGTAGGTGCGCTCCAGGGTGGCGCGGCGCTGTTCGAGGCGCACGTCCCAGCGCTCGACCTGCGTCCTCAGCGTCTTGAGCTCGGCTTCCTGCCCGGTGATCCGCTGGGTGAGCATGCCGTCGTACTTGTCGGAGTATCGGGTGGAGACCTCGCCCACGCGCGTGGCGATGTCCGAGAACATCGCCTGCACGGCATCCGGGTCCTCCGCCATCGCGGCGGCGAACTTCTCGGTGTCGATCGACAGCACGCCCTTGCCGCTGATGGAGATGCCGATGGTCGAGGGCGAGACGCCGTCGACGGGATGCTGCATCGCACTGGCGAGGGCACTGCGGAGGTTGCGCACGGTGCTGTCGCCCGTGAACACCCCGAGCGTCGTCGACTGGCCCACGCCGCCGACCGTCGCCTTGGAGCCGTTGTCGATGCGGGTGAGGAGCGCGGCGATCTCCTTGACGAACGCCTCGGCGGTCGCGGTCTGCGCCTTCTGGTCGAGCGCGACCGTGACGACGACAGGCTCGGCGGACGCCCGGCGCACGGTGATGTCGATGCCCTCGCCGACGCTCAGCGTGTTGCTGGCACTGCGGAGGGTCTGCTCGGCGGAGGTCCCGGCGAAGAGCCGCACGCGCGCGTCTGCGCCCTCCGTGAGCACGGCGGCGCCGGTCTCTGTCGAGACGTCCGAGGAGGTTCCTGCCGCCACGGCGGCGGCCGAGCCGCGGTGCAGCGCGAAGCGGTTCTCCTCTCCCGTCGCCGAGGCCGTGAGCTGGATGCGTGTCAGCGGGGTGCCGTCCGGGGAGGTGCCGGCGGGCACCACGCTGGCCATGACGCCCGCCTTCGCGGCGTTGATCGCCTTCGCGAGGTCGTTCGGGCCGGTCCCGGTCGGGGTGATCTCGACGGGCTCGCCGTCCGCACCGACGAGCGTGAACACGCCGCCCCAGTCGGATGCCCCGGCCGCCGGCGTGACGAGGGAGTGCGCGGTGGCGACGGCGTCGACGACGACGGAGGTCGAGAAGGCGCTGGCCTTCGCCCCGGCGGTGACCGTGACGTCCTCGGACGAGGAGCGGGCGGTGAAGGCAGCGAGAGACGTCGGGCCCGCGGCGGTCTTCGCCCGGTCGACGAGCGCCTGCAGCGAGGTGTTCAGCGACTGCAGGTTCTGGATGATCGTGCTGCGATCGGTGATCTTCGCCGTGATCATCTTCTTCGGGATCGCCGCCACGTCCATGAGCGCGGTGATGAGCTCATCGGTCTTGAGGCCCGAGACGAGTCCGTCGAGTTTCATTCTCCGGTGCTTTCCGTGCGGTGCGAGCGATGGGGGCTAGGGGAAGGCGCTCGGGCGGAGGAGTCCCCGCCCGAGCGCCCGTTGCGCCTCAGGCGCAGCGGCTCAACGGAGCAGCTGCAGGACGCCCTGGCCCGACTGGTTCGCCTGCGCGAGCATGGCGGTGCCGGCCTGCTGCAGGATGTTCGCAGCGGTGTACTTCACCATCTCGGACGCCATGTCGGTGTCCGCGATGCGGCTCTTCGCCGCCGACAGGTTCTCGGCCGAGACCTGCAGGGAGTTGATCGTCGACTCGAAGCGGTTCTGGACCGCACCGAGGTCGGCGCGGGCCGACGAGACGCTCTTGATGGCCGTGTCGACCGTGGTGATGGTCGCGGCGGCCAGCGTCGGCGTGGCGAATCCGTCGGTGGTGACGATGTCGGCCTTGAGGTCCGCGGCGAGCGTCTTGATGTCGGCGGAACCGAGGTTCACCGAGATCTGGCTCGCTGCGGTGCCGTCCGCACCCACCTGGAAGCTCAGCACGCCGTTGCCTGCTGCGCCGGCGGAGCCGTCGAGCAGGTTGATGCCGTTGAAGTTGGTGCTGTCGGCGATGCGGCCGAGCTCGTCGACCAGCTGGGTGACCTCGGTGTGGATGGCCTTGCGCGAGTCGGGGTTGTTCGAGTCGGATCCTGCCTGGACCGCGAGGTCGCGGACGCGCTGCAGGATGGAGTGGACCTCGGTCAGCGCACCTTCCGCGGTCTGGATGACCGAGATGCCGTCCTGAGCGTTGCGGGCTGCGACGTTCAGGCCGTTGACCTGCGAACGCAGGCCCTCGGAGATGGCCAGCCCGGCGGCGTCGTCGGCAGCGCGGTTGATGCGCAGGCCGCTCGAGAGCTTCTCGAGCGACTTCGAGACGTCGTTCTGGTTGGCCGACAGGTTGCGGTAGGCGTTGAGTGCACTGACGTTGGTGGCGATCTGAAGACCCATGTTTTTCCTCCGTGGTTACTGGGATCCGTATACGGGCCCATCCGTGGGTCCGCACACCCCACATTCGCGACGGGCGCACCGTCGCGTAACCACCGGCGGGGCGGTGTTCAGATCGGCGCGAGCACGGCGTCGAGCCCGACGGACGGAGCCGGGGGCACGGGGCCGAGCACGGCGGCGAAGAAGTCGGAGCGGGAGGCGTTCGAGCGGTCGCCGCCGGTGCCCTCCTCCCAGGCCTGCATGGCCTCGCGCATGAGAGCGAGGCCGCGGGAACGGAGTTTCGAGACGTAGGCGTGGCTGACGCCCATCTCCTCGGCGATGTCCTTGACCATGCGGTCGTCGAGGTAGATGCCGCGGATGACGCGGCGGGTCGCCTCGGGCAGGGCGTCGAGGATCCGCACGAGCATCGCCCGCGTCTCGCTCTGCTCCACGGCGTGCTCGGGCAGGATGACGCTGTCGGTGAGGTCAGCGGCCTGCCGCCCCGACTCGGGGTCGAAGTGCTCCTCGAAGCTCGTCGCGGTGCGCACCATGTCGTCGATCTGCAGCATCTCGGTCACGACCGAGGCGTCCAGCCCGGACTCCCGCGCCAGCTCGGCCGGCGTGGCCTCGCGTCCGGTGCGGGTGCGCACGGCTTCCGCCGCGGTCTTGATCAGCTCGATCTTGTCTCGGGCGCGCTCACCGGCCGGGTCGGCGCGGCGCATCTCCGACAGCATGGCCCAGGTGATCTGCGATCGGGCGAAGGCACCGAACGGGATGCCGCGTTCGGGCTCGTACGAGAGAGCGGCACGGGCGAGACCCCACCGCGCGGCCGACAACAGGTCGTCCATGTCGACGTGCTGAGCCGTTCGCGCCTTCTCGACGGCGAGGAAGGTGGCGAGCGGCATGTTGTCGCGAGCCGTTCCGGGCTCAGGGCCTCAGGGGGAACGCTCGCCGCACCCGGGAGGGGTGAGGATTCACTCAGCAATGCGACTCCGACGCTCAGACGACTGATTTATGAGTGAAGTTAGCAGCATTTGCGCGTATACAAGTAAAAAATGTGTGAACGCTTGGAGCGCGGCGGAACCGCCGGGCGCGTCGCGGGCGGCGCGGAGCGCTCCTCGGCACGGGACCGTCGGCCCGACCGGCGCTGCGCGTCCGCGCCTCGGATGGGGGCGGTGCGCGACATTCAGGGTGGGCCCTGCCGGGATCGAACCGACGACATCCACGGTGTAAACGTGGCGCTCTACCAGCTGAGCTAAAGGCCCTGGTGCGTCCAGTCTATGGGCATGCCGATTCTCGGCGAGAGCGGCTGCCTAGCCGGAGGGCTTGCTGAGCAGGACCAGCGCCACGACGACCCCGAGCACTCCGAGGTTCCCCATCGTCCGCTCGGCGGAGTGCCCGTCACGCAGGCGCCTTCGAAGCAACAGCACATGCACGACCGACGCCACGAGAACGACCACCGCTCCCCCGACGCCCATCACGGTGAGGCGCGGAAGCGAGAACACCGCGCTGCCCGGCGGGCCGCTCACCATCGAAGCGATCGACAGCATCATGAAACAGATGGCGTACACCCAGCCCAGCGCGGCGAGGAGGGCCATCGCGCCGGTGAAGAACACCTGGAATCGAAAGGTCACGGAGGTGATGGCCGCCACAGCGCATAGGAGAAGAGCGACGCGGTCAGGCTGAGGTGGGCGACGAACCAGGAGCCCACGACGCGCTCACCGTAGGACAGGAGCATCGACGCGAGCGGGATGACGTCCCACCCAGAAGCAGAGCCGCGACGAAGCTCATCCCGCTAAGCCGATCGAGCGAGAATCTCGCGTACCCGAGGGTCAGGAAGTAGTCGCGGTTCGCGTCGTCCCGCTCGCGCTCAAAGCGCTGCTCATGGTCGTTCATCGGGTGCCCCAGCTGTTCGACGCCGTCCGTGCGGCGTTCCGCTCGATCCTGACCACTCCCCAATGCGAGGACGATGCTTGCCGACGAGCACTCGGAACGGGCTGATCCGTGCGGTTGCCCGTCGGCGCCCGGATGCGCGCCCGGATGGTCTGAGAGGGCTAGGCTGAGGACGGCGCGCGTTGTGCACAGTCGACAAGACTGCCCGCGTCGCTTCCCGTTTCCTCGGCATGACCTGCCAGCTTGACGAAAGGCTCCCCGTGACCGTCCACGACCAGGATCCGTACTCTCAGGACTCTCTCGACAGCGACCCCGAAGAGACGGGCGAGTGGCAGCAGTCGCTCGACGAGCTCGTCGACGCCAAGGGTCACGGCCGGGGGCGCGAGATCATGCTCAGCCTGCTCAAGCGCTCCAAGGAGCTGCACCTCGGCGTGCCGATGGTCCCCACCACGGACTACATCAACACGATCGCGCCCGAGAACGAGCCCGAGTTCCCCGGCGACGAAGAAGTCGAGCGCCGCTACCGTGCGTGGATCCGGTGGAACGCCGCGATCACGGTGCACCGTGCGCAGCGCCCCGGCATCAGCGTCGGCGGCCACATCTCCACCTACGCATCGTCTGCAGCGCTGTACGAGGTCGGCTTCAACCACTTCTTCAAGGGTGCGGACAACCCCGGCGGCGCCGACCAGATCTTCATCCAGGGCCACGCCTCCCCCGGCACCTACGCCCGCTCGTTCCTCGAGGGGCGCCTGACCGAGCAGCAGCTCGACGGTTTCCGCCAGGAGAAGTCGCACGGCCCGAACGGCCTGCCCTCCTACCCGCACCCCCGCCTGATGCCGGACTACTGGCAGTTCCCGACGGTGTCGATGGGTCTCGGTCCGATCAACGCGATCTACCAGGCGATGTCGAACAAGTACCTCGAGAACCGCGGCATCAAGGACACGTCGCAGTCCCACGTCTGGGCCTTCCTGGGCGACGGCGAGATGGACGAGGTCGAGAGCCGCGGTCAGCTGCAGGTCGCGGCGAACGAGGGCCTCGACAACCTCACCTTCATCGTCAACTGCAACCTCCAGCGTCTCGACGGACCGGTCCGAGGCAACGGCAAGATCGTCCAGGAACTCGAGTCGTTCTTCCGCGGTGCGGGGTGGAACGTCATCAAGGTCGTCTGGGGCCGCGAGTGGGACGACCTGCTCGCCCGCGACACCGAGGGCGCGCTCCTCAACCTCATGAACGTCACCCCCGACGGCGACTACCAGACGTACAAGGCCGAATCGGGCGCGTTCATCCGCGAGCACTTCTTCGGACGTGACGAGCGCGCCGCCGCCCTCGTCAAGGACTACTCCGACGACGACATCTGGAACCTCAAGCGCGGTGGCCACGACTACCGCAAGGTGTACGCCGCCTTCAAGGCCGCGACCGAGCACAAGGGCAAGCCCACCGTCATCCTCGCCAAGACCGTCAAGGGCTACGGCCTCGGTCCGCACTTCGAGGGCCGCAACGCGACCCACCAGATGAAGAAGATGACGCTGGACAACCTCAAGACGTTCCGCGACGCGATGCACATTCCGATCACGGATGCGCAGCTCGAGGAGAACCCTTACCTGCCGCCGTACTACAACCCCGGCGCCCAGGACGAGACGATCCAGTACATGCTCGAGCGCCGCAAGGCCCTCGGCGGGTTCCTGCCGGAGCGCCGGTCGACGCACGTCGGTCTCTCGCTGCCGGACGACAAGGCCTACGCGCTGCCGAAGAAGGGCTCCGGCACGCAGGAGATCGCCACCACCATGGCGTTCGTCCGCCTGCTGAAGGACCTGCTGCGGTCGAAGGACTTCGGTCACCGCATCGTGCCGATCATCCCCGACGAGGCGCGCACGTTCGGCATGGACGCGTACTTCCCGACGGCGAAGATCTACAACCCGAACGGTCAGCACTACACCTCCGTCGACCGCGAGCTCCTCCTGGCCTACAAGGAGAGCCCGCAGGGGCAGATCGTGCACGTCGGCATCAACGAGGCGGGCGCCCTCGCGGCGTTCACCGCGGCCGGCACGTCGTACGCGACGCACGGCGAGCCGCTCATCCCGATCTACCTCTTCTACTCGATGTTCGGGTTCCAGCGCACCGGTGACGCCCAGTGGGCGGCCGGTGACCAGATGGCCCGCGGCTTCATCATCGGCGCGACCGCCGGGCGCACCACCCTCACGGGTGAGGGCCTGCAGCACGCCGACGGCCACTCGCACCTGCTCGCGGCGACGAACCCGGCCACCGTGTCCTACGACCCGGCGTACGGCTACGAGATCGCGCACATCATGCGCTCGGGTCTCGAGCGCATGTACGGCGGCGACCACCAGGACCCGAACGTGATGTACTACATCACCGTCTACAACGAACCGCTCGTGCAGCCCGCTGAGCCGGAGGATGTCGACGTCGACGGCATCGTGCGCGGCATCCACCGCGTCGCGGTCGGAGAGGGAGAGGGCCCCCGCGCCCAGCTCTTCGCATCGGGCGTCGGACTCCCCTGGGCGCTCGAAGCGCAGGAGCTGCTGAAGAACGACTGGGGCGTGATCGCCGATGTGTGGTCCGTGACCTCCTGGACGGAGCTGCGCCGCGACGGCCTCGCCGCCGACGAGCACAACTTCCTGCACCCGGAGGAGGAGCCCCGCACGGCGTACCTCACCCAGAAGCTGCAGGGCGCCGAGGGCCCGGTCGTCGCCGTGAGCGACTTCATGCACGCGGTGCAGGACCAGATCCGCCCGTGGGTGCCGCAGCGCTTCGCGACGCTCGGTGCCGACGGCTTCGGCTTCTCCGACACCCGCGCCGCCGCTCGTCGCTTCTTCAAGATCGACGGCCCGTCGATCGTGGTGCGCACCCTTCAGGCCCTCGCCGAGGACGGCGTGGTCGACCGCTCGCTGGCCGCTCAGGCGATCCAGAAGTACTCGCTCCACGACGTGAACGCGGGCACGAGCGGGAACGCGGGCGGCGAGAGCTGAGCCCGTCGGTGACAGGCCCGTCTTCCGCCGGCATGGACAAGGCCGCGACGCTCACCTGGCTGCGCCGGATCTCCGGTGACATCGCCTCGGTGACGATCAAGCGCCTGGAGGACACCCTCCCCTGGTACGCCGACATGCCACCAGCCCGCCGCTCCGCGGTCGGGCTGGTGGCCCAGGCGGGCATCACCTCGTTCATCCAGTGGTACGAGGATCCGACCTCCACGCCCTGGATCGCGGCGGACATCTTCGCCGCCGCTCCCCGGGAGCTGCTGCGCAGCGTGAGCCTGCAGCAGACGCTGCAGCTCATCCGCGTGACCGTCGAGGTCACCGAGGAACGCGTCGCCGGGCGCGGTGACGACCTCCGCGAGGCGATCCTGCTGTACTCCCGCGACGTCGCCTTCGCGGCCGCCGACGTCTACGCGCGCGCCGCCGAGGCCCGCGGCCTCTGGGACGCCCGACTCGAGGCCCTCGTGGTCGACTCGATCCTCACCGGCGAGGCCGACGAGGAGCTTCCCAGCCGCATCGCCGCGCTCGGCTGGCACGGGCACGGCGAGGTCGCCGTGCTCGTGGGCACCACCCCGCCGCAGTTCGACGTCGACCAGGTGC
>DAMDKH010000078.1:0-8356 GCA_032099965.1 Microbacterium sp. | reverse complement strand
AGGTCGGCGAAGTCGCGGGCGGCGGGGTCGCGGAAGGCGGCGCCCGTGGCGTGCGAGTATTCGCGGGCGACACCGCGCACCGAGAACGCGTATCCGCGGTCGGGCGTCACGTTGATGTCGATCGCCACGTCGTCGAGGCCCAGGAGCGCGATGGCGTCGGCCCCCACCGGGGCATCGATGCCGAGATCGGCGAGCACGAGGATGCCGTTGTGCTCGTCGCCGAGCCCGAGCTCGCGCGCGGAGGCGATCATGCCGTCCGACACGTGGCCGTAGGTCTTGCGCGCCGCGATGGGGAACGGGCCGGGGAGCACCGCGCCGGGCAGCGTGACGACGACCTTGTCACCGACCGTGAAGTTGTGGGCACCGCACACGATGCCGCGCACGCCGCCGTTCGCCTCGCCCACATCGACCTGGCACCAGTTGATCGTCTTGCCGTTCGACTGCGGTTCGGGCTCGAGCGAGACGACCTGCCCGACGACGACGGGACCGGTGATGTCGAAGCGGTGGACGTCCTCCTCCTCGAAGCCGACGGTCACCAGAGCGGCCAGGACATCCTCCGCCGAGGCATCCGCTGCCACATCGACGTACTCACGCAACCACGAAAGCGGGACGCGCATCACACCACCATCCCGAACTGCTCGCTGAAACGGACATCACCCTCGGCCATGTCGCGCATGTCCTGCACATCGCTGCGGAACATCAGGCCCCGCTCGATGCCCATCCCGAACGCGAAGCCGCTGTAGACCTCGGGGTCGATCCCCGCCGCGCGCAGAACGTTCGGGTTGACCATGCCGCACCCGCCCCACTCGATCCATCGGGCTCCGCCCTTGAAGGTCGGGTGCCACAGGTCGAGCTCGGCCGACGGCTCGGTGAAGGGGAAGTAGTTGGTGCGGAAGCGCGTCTTGGCCTCGGGGCCGAAGAGCTGCTTCGCGAAGTGATCGAGGGTGCCCTTCAGGTGCGCCATCGTGATGCCCTTGTCGATCACGAGCCCTTCGAACTGCGTGAACACCGGCAGGTGCGTCGCGTCGAACTCGTCCGTGCGGTACACCCGACCCGGGCACAGCACGTAGATCGGCACGTCACGGTCGAGCATCGACCGCACCTGCACCGGGCTGGTGTGGGTGCGCATCACGAGGTGGCGCGACGTCGGGTCGACGTAGAACGTGTCCTGCTCCTGGCGGGCGGGGTGATCGACGTCGAAGTTGAGGGCGTCGAAGTTGAACCACTCGTGCTCGAGCTCGGGTCCCTCCGCGATCTCCCACCCCATGCCGACGAAGATGTCGCAGACCTGGTCCTGCAGGAGCGACAGCGGATGCCGTGCGCCGACGCGGGTGCGCGTCGGGACGGCGGTGATGTCGACTCGCTCCGCCTCGAGACGAGCGGTCACCTCTGCGGCGGCCAGCTCGGCCTCCTTCTCGGCGAGGGCCTTCGTGACCTGCCCGCGCCCCTGGCCCACGAGCTTGCCGAACGCGGCCTTGTTCTCGGGCGCGACCTGCCGCATCGAGGCGTTCAGCACGGCGAGCGGAGACCCGTCCGCCACATGGGCGGCGCGGGCGGCCTTCAGCTCGGTGGTATCAGCGGCAGCGGCGATCGCCGCGAGCGCCGCGGCGACGGCCTGCTCGACCGCTTCCGGGGTGATTTCTGGAGACTCGGACACGAGAATCGAGTCTACCGGGGCGGCGGGAGCCGACGAGACGGCGCCTACGCCCCCGTGCTCGTCCCGTCGAACTTCCCGGCCGCACGCTGCAGCGTGATCAGCTCGGTGTTGGTGCCCTCCTCGTGCGCGCGGGGGTCGGCGCCGGTCGCGGCGATGCCCTGCACCGTGGTGGAGCGGCGCGTGCGCACCTCCACCCACTTCGCGATGCCCGCGAGGATGAGGCAGAGCACGATGTAGATGCCGCCGATCACGAAGGCCGACTGCAGGATCGGACGCCCCTGCTGCGCGGTGAGCTGCTTGGCGTAGTACAGCAGCTCGGGGTAGGTGATGATGAACCCGAGCGCGGTGTCCTTCATGGTGACGACCAGCTGGGCGACGATCACGGGGAGCATGGCGCGGATGGCCTGGGGAAGCAGGATGAGGCGCATCACGCCGCTCTTGCGGAGACCGATGGCGTAGCCGGCCTCCTTCTGCCCCTTGGGGAGCGACTCCACACCGGCGCGGATGACCTCCGCGAGCACCGACCCGTTGTACGCCATGAGGGCGATGACCACGGCCCAGTACGGGTCCATGCGCACGCCGACGACGGGCAGGCCGTAGTACAGCAGCATCATGAACACGAGCACGGGGACGGCACGGAAGAGTTCGGTGACCACCGTGACGGGGATGCGCACCCAGGCGTGCTCGGAGAGACGGCCGATGGCGAGCACGAAGCCGAGCACGATGCTCAGGACGGCGGCCAGCGCGAAGGCGGCGAGCGTGTTGCCGAGCGCCTTGAAGATGCCCATCCACACGTTGGAGAAGGTGAAGACGTACCACTTCTGCGGAGAGAACTGCCCCGTCTCGATCATGCGGTAGACCACGAAGCCGATGGCGGCGAGCACCACGAGGATCGTGATCACGGCGAGGATGCGGTTGCGAGCGATCGCCCGGGGCCCGGGCACGTCGTAGAGCACGGAAGTCATCGCGCGATCCTCCATCGGTTCTCGAGATGGCGCTGCACGGCGCTCATCAGCAGCACGAGGACGACGAAGACCACCGCCACCCAGAGCAGCACCTCCATCGGGTTGCCCGGCCGGTCGGCCGAGTCGTTGACCGTCGAACGCAGCGCGGCGAGCTCGGCGACGGAGAATCCGGCGGCGACGGTCGTGTTCTTCAGCAGCGCGATGAACACGCTCATCATGGGCGGCACGACGGAGCGGAAGGCCTGCGGGAGGATCACCAGGGTCATGACCTGCCCGAACGGCAGGCCGATGGCCCGGGCGGCCTCGGCCTGGCCGACCGGAACGGTGTTGATGCCCGCGCGCAGCACCTCGGCGACATACGTGGCGGTGTAGATGCCGATCGCGAGGATGCCGAGCACGAGGTTCGACAGCTCGGGGAGGCCGAGCTGCGGGTACCCGAAGACGAAGAAGAAGAAGACCAGCGTGAGCGGGGTGTTGCGCACGATGTTGACGTACGCGGTGCCGACGGCCCGCGCGATCGGCACCGGCGAGACGCGCATGGCCCCGACGATGATGCCCAGCACGAGGGCGATGATCCCGCCCACGAGGAAGACGAGCAGCGTGTTGCCGATCGCCTGACCCCACAGGTCGAGGTTGCCGAAGATGACGTCCACGCCACCCTCCCCTTCTTCCGGAGGTCGTGGGCGGCCGCCCCGGAGGGAGCCGCCCACGACCGATCAGATCAGTACGCGTCGACCTCGGGCTGCTCGACCTCGATGCCGCTCGAACCGAGGTTCTTGTCGAAGATCGCCTGCCAGATGTCGGGGTTCTCGGTGAAGAGGTCGTTGATGTGCGCGCGCAGCGCGTCGTCGCCCTTCTCGAGGCCCACGCCGTAGCGCTCCTCGGTGAACAGTCCGCCCGTGACCTTGACGTCGTCGGGGTACTGCGCGGCGTAACCGATGAGGATCGCCTGGTCGGTGGTGACCGCGTCGACCTTGCCGTCGATCAGGTCCTGCACGCAGGCGGAGTACAGGTCGTACTCCTGGGTCTTGATCTCGGGGAAGTTCGCCTTGATGTTCTGGATCGGCGTGGAGCCGGTCGCGGAGCAGACGGTCTTGCCGTTGAAGTCCTCGAGCTTGTCGGCCTCTTCGGCGTCGGCGGCGACCAGCAGTCCCTGGCCCGTGATGAAGTACGGACCGGCGAAGTCGATCTGCTCCTTGCGCTTGTCGTTGATGGAGTACGTACCGACGTAGTAGTCGATGTCGCCGTTGACGATCGCCTGCTCGCGGTTGGCCGAGGCGATCGGCTTGAACTCGATCTTGTCCTCGTCGTAGCCGAGCGAGGCGGCGATCCAGCGGGCGATGTCGACGTCGAAGCCGGTGCGCTCACCCGACGTGACGTCGAGGAAGCCGAGACCGGGCTGGTCCTCCTTGACGCCGACGACGACCTTGTCGCGGTCGGTGATGCGCTCGAAGGTGGGGCTGCCGTCGACGGTGACGTCGGACGCCACCTCGAACCACGTGCCGTCCTCGCCCTCACCCGCGCCGGCGTCGCCGCCCGGGTTCGAGGGGCTGCCGCTGTTGCAGCCGGTGAGCGCGAGCAGCGCGGCTGCCGCGATCCCGATCCCTGCCAGTGTGCGTGTGCGTCGCATATGCGTCTCCTTCGTGTGCTGTGTGGTGCGGGTCTGATGAGTCGGTCAGTGCGTGAGGAGCTTCGAGAGGAAGTCCTTGGCACGGTCGCTCTTGGGGTGCGTGAAGAACTCCTCCGGAGTCGCCTCCTCCACGATGCGCCCGTCGGCCATGAAGACCACGCGGTCGGCGGCCTTGCGCGCGAATCCCATCTCGTGCGTGACGACGATCATCGTCATGCCCTCCTGGGCGAGCTCGACCATGACGTCGAGCACCTCGTTGATCATCTCGGGGTCGAGGGCGCTGGTCGGCTCGTCGAAGAGCATGACCTTCGGGTGCATGGCCAGGGCGCGGGCGATGGCGACGCGCTGCTGCTGGCCGCCCGAGAGCTGCGCGGGCAGCTTCGACGCCTGCTTGGCGACGCCGACGCGCTCGAGCAGCTCCATCGCCTCGCGCTCGGCCTCGGCCTTCTTGAGTCCGCGCACCTTGATCGGTCCGAGCGTGATGTTCTCGAGGATCGTCAGGTGGGCGAACAGGTTGAACGACTGGAAGACCATGCCCACGTCGGCGCGAAGGGTGGCCAGACCCTTCCCCTCGGCGGGCAGCGCCTTGCCGTCGATGCGGATGCTTCCGCTGGTGATGGTCTCGAGGCGGTTGATGGTGCGGCAGAGGGTCGACTTCCCCGACCCGGACGGGCCGATGACGACGACGACCTCGCCGGCGTTCACCGACAGATCGATGTCGGTGAGGGCTTGGAAGTCCCCGTAGTGCTTCTGCACGTTCTCGACCACGACAAGGGGCTGACCGGTCATCTTCTCTCCAAACTCGCCAGGTCGTCGGCAATGCTCGATCGGGGGGCGTCCCCGGTGGGTTCAGTATGCGCGACACCCGTCTCCACGGGCATCATCGTTCAGCATCGAAACATGCGCGACCGACCTCACGATCTCAGAGGCCCCGGGCGAAATCAGACTTCTTGAGTATTTCTTGAGGGTCGTAACACGGGTGTTACCGGCCGGCGCCCGCTCGGCCGCCGACACCTCAGCCCCGCGCGTCGCGGTAGTACGCGACGGCTCCGGGATGCAGCTCGACCGGCTCGGTGAAGATGGCCTGCCGGCGGTTGAGGAGCGCGGCCGCCGGCAGCTCCGCGGCCATCGTCGAGCGCGCGGCGAAGAGCACTTCGAGCACCTCGCGCACGACCGCGTCCGGGGCATCCGCCGCGACGATGAGGTAGTTGGGCACCGCCATCGTCGACACCGACGTGGAGAGCCCGTACACCCCGGCCGGGAAGTCCGACGAGCGGTACGCGTCGGAGTAGCGCTCGTTGACGTCGTTGACCCAGTCCTGCTCCACGGGGAGCAGTCGCAGCGGCAGGGCCTCCGAGAGGCTCTCGATGCCGGGGGTGGGCAGACCGCCGACCCAGAAGAAGCCGTCGATGTCACCCCGCTGCAGCGCGTCGATCGACTCCCGCAGGTCGAGCTGCGGGTTGCGCACGGTCGCCGCGTCGACCCCGGCGGCGTCGAGGATGCGGGTGGCGATCACGTTCACGCCCGACCCCACCGCGCCCAGCGAGACAACCCGCCCGTCGAGGTCGTCGATGCCCGAGATCGCGGCGTCGTCGCGCACCACCACGTGCACGTACTCGTCGTAGAGGCGTGCAGCCGCCCGGATGGGCAGGGGGTCCGGGAACGCCCCGCGCCCGGCGACGGCGTCGGCGGCGGCATCCCCCTGCGCGAACCCGAGCAGGGCCTCCCCCGCCGCGACCCGCCGGAGGTTGTCGACGGACCCCTCGGTCTCCTCGACCGCCGCGTCGACGTCGAGCGATGCCGAGAGCTCCTGTGCCAGCCGGTCGCCGTAGTCGTAGTAGACCCCGGTGGGGCTGCCCCCGGCGATCGTCGCGGGCACTTGGGACCACTCCGCCGCACGCGGACTGCACGCACTGACGGCGACCGCCATCACCACCATCAGCAGGACGGCGGCGATGCCCCGCCCCGTACGCCTCGCCGTCATTCGAACACCCCGTTCCGCACGACCAGCGTCACGCGCAGGCCCCCGCCTTCCGGACTCGACACCTGCAACTCCCCGCCGATCGAGGCGAGCAGATCGGTCGCGATCGCGAGTCCGAGACCCGACCCGGGCGTCTCATCGGTCGCCGCGCTGCGCCAGAACCGGTCGGCGGCGTACAGCACCTCGTCACCCGACAGCCCCGGCCCGTGGTCGCGCACGCCGAGCCGGCGCACGTCGCCGTCCTCCTCCACCGACAGCTCGATGACGGAGTCGCGCGGCGAGAACTTCACGGAGTTGTCGATGACCGCATCGAGCGCGCTCTCGACGATCGTGCGGTCGGTCACGCACATCACGGCCGGATCCCCGATACGACGGAACGCGATGCCCCGGGGCCCCGCCACCTCCCGCCACGCGTCGCTGCGGCGTTCGACGAGGGTCGTCAGGTCGACGGCCGCGAGCATCGAGTCGGCACGGCCGCTGCGGGCCAGCCCCAGGAGCGTCTCCAGGATGCGCGCCATCCGGCGCCCTTCCTCCCGGGTCTCCTCCACGTCGTCGCGCCACTCCTCGCCGAGTCCCGTGGCGAGGTGCTCGACGCGCAGCAGCAGCGCGTTCAGCGGGTTGCGCAGCTCGTGCGAGGCGTTGAGCGCGAACTCCTGCTGGCGCGCGAGCACCCGTTCGATCTCCCCCGCCATGCCGTTGAACACGCGCGTCATCCGACGCAGCTCCGGGGGCCCGGTGTCCTCGACCACCCGGGCGTCCATCTCCCCGCGCTCGATCGCCGCCATCGCATCGTCGAGCCGCCGCACGGGTGAGAGCACCCACCGGGCCAGCCGGAAGACGAGGAGGATGCCGAGGCCGATCGAGACGAGGGCGACGGCGCCGAGCAGCAGCAGCTGCTGCAGGATCGCCGTGCGCGGGGCATCCACCGGAGCCGAGATGAGCACCGCCCCGATGACGTCGCCGTCGTCGAAGACCGGCTCGACCATCGTCGACTCCGACAGATCCCAGGGGAACACGGCCTCGGGTGCCTCGGCCCGGCGCCCGGAGAGGGCGAGCCCGACCTGCTCGGTCTCGGACTCGGAGAGCACGCGTCCGCCCTCGCCGCTGGCGGCCCACACCGTGCCCGCGAGATCGAACACCGCGACCCGGATGCCGTGCACCTCCTCGAAGCGACGCGCCTCACCCTCGAACACCGCGCGCGTGCCGGATTGCAACGCCTGGCGTGCGCTGGTGACGAAGTAGTTGAGGTCTCCGAGCTGCTGGGTGTACACGGCCTGCTGCACGCTGCGAGACGCGCTCCACCCCGCCGCGCCCCCGAGCGACAGGAGGATCGCGACGAGCGGGACGAGGAAGACGACGACGAGCCTCGTGCGCATCGGTCACGAACCCACGAGCCGGTAGCCGACCCCGCGCACGGTGTCGATGATGCGGTGCGTACCGGTCTTACGACGGATGGCGCCGACATGCACCTCGAGCGAATGGGCGAAGCCGCGCCAGTCGGTGTTCCACACCTCGCGGATGAGGCGGTCCTTCGGCACCGCGACCCCGGGGTACCGGGCGAGCACGGCGACGATGTCGAACTCTTTGGGGGTCAGCTCGACCGGCCGCCCCTCCACCCGCACCTGCCGCGCGATGAGGTCGATGTCGACCGCGCCCGCATGGATGGACACCACGCCGTCCGACTCCGGGCGCACCGGCCGGGTGCGGCGGGTGACGGCCTCGATCCGCGCGAGGAGCTCGTGCACGTCATACGGCTTGACGACGAAGTCGTCGGCCCCGGCGCGCAGACCCTTGATCCGTTCCGACACCTGGCTGCGGGCGGTGACGATGACGATCGGCACGTCGGAGCGCCCGCGGATGCGTCGGCAGAGGTCGACCCCGTCGACGTCGGGCAGCCCCAGGTCGAGCAGCACCACCTCGGTGTCGGCGCCCAGCAGCGCCATGGCCTCGGATCCGTCGGAGGCGCGCACCGTCGCGTAGCCGGACCGCGCGAGGAACGCGTCGAGCGCCCCGGCGACGCGATCGTCGTCTTCCACGATCAGGATGCGCATCCCGCATCTCTCCTCTCGGTCGCCGATGACCGGCAGGGTGCAAAACTACCAGCCGCCGCCGCGGTGGCCGGC
>DAMDKH010000077.1:0-8421 GCA_032099965.1 Microbacterium sp. | reverse complement strand
CGCACGGGCCGACGCCGCGTTGCCCACCACGGCCCGCCACGTCAGACGGGCGAGCCCGCGCGCGGAGAAGCCCCAGTCGATGACCTCGCGTGCCGCTTCGACCACGTAGCCGCGGCCGCGCGCCGGAGCCGCCACCCAGAATCCCAGCTCAGCGTGGCCTCCGGCGGGGTGCTCCGTGATGTGGTGAAGTCCGATCGACCCGACCAGCTCGTCTCCGGCGCGGACGACCCAGGTGGCGTGCGAGCCGTCGGCCCACCGCTCGGCGACCTGCCGCACGTAGGTCTGCGCGTCGTCGCGCGTGTAGGGGCTCGGCACCGTCGTCCATCGGGGGATCTCCGGGTCCTGGCACGCCGCCGTGATCGCCTCGACGTCGTTCTCGGTCGGCGCCGTCAGCACGAGGCGCGCGGTCTCCAGTCGCACTGCATCCATCCCGTCACCGTATCGTCGCTCCGCCCCGTCACGAGAGCGGAACGGTGCGGGAACGGGCTCGGGGGGTGCCTTCTCGGCGGCGCATCGGATGCACGGGGAAGGAGTCGCCCGGGTGTCGGAGGGGGGAAGTAGGCTTGTCCGGTGACTGTTCCGGGGATCCTCCGCGCCTTGGAAGAGGCGTCTCTCTATCGTGACGCGCTCGGCTGGGCGCACACCGACGCCGACCTCGGCATGGTCGACGGGCTCGATGCCCCGACCCTCGCCGGTCTCCTCGACAAGCGGCACGCCGCAGGACACCCGCGCGCGCTGCTCGCGGTCGTGCCGACGGGACGCCGTGCCGAGAGTCTCGCCCAGGCGCTCGCCGCCTACATCCCCGACGCCGAGGTGCTCACGTTCCCCGCCTGGGAGACGCTGCCGCACGAGCGCCTGAGCCCGAGCCCCGACACGGTCGGGCAGCGCCTGCAGACGCTGCGCCGCGTGCGGGAGTGGTCGGGTGCGCATCCCCTCGTCGTCGTGGCCTCGGTCCGCGCCGCGCTGCAGCCCATCGCGGGCAACCTCGGCGAGATCGATCCCCTCGAGCTGACGGTCGGCGGGCGCGGACACGAACTCGACACGGTCGCGGCGCTGCTCGTCGAGCGGGCGTACTCCCGCGTCGACATGGTGTCTCGGCGCGGGGAGTTCGCGGTGCGCGGCGGCATCCTCGACGTCTTCCCTCCCACGTCGGAGCACCCGTTCCGCGTCGAGTTCTTCGGCGACGAGGTCGATCAGATCCGCGCGTTCTCGGTCGCCGACCAGCGGTCGCTTCCCGGCGATATCCCCTCCGTCGACCTCCCACCCAGTCGCGAGCTGCTGCTCACCGATGAGGTGCGCGCTCGGGCGCGGGCGCTCATCGGCGGATTCCCGGCCATCGCCGGCATGCTCGAGAAGATGGCGGAGGGCATCCCCGTCGAGGGGATGGAGTCGCTGCTGCCCGCCGTCTCCGGACCCCTCGTGTCGCTCGTCGAGTACCTGCCAGCGGGGAGCGCGACGGCCGTCATCGACCCCGAGCGCTCCAGCGCGCGGGCCATCACGCTCGGCGAGACGAATCGCGAATTCCTCGACGCGGCCTGGAGCGCGGCGACCTCGGGAGCATCCGCCCCCATCGACCTCGGGGCCGGCGACTTCCTCACCATCGCCCAGCTCCGCGAGGTCGTGCGCGACCGCGGCGGCGTCTGGTGGCGGCTGAGTCCCTTCGGTGCAGGCCTGGGCGAAGACGACACAGCGGCCGCGAACCTCGACGCCGCCGTCATCCCCTCCTTCCACGGCAACGTCGACGGCGCGATCTCGTTCGTCGCCCAGCGGGTGTCCGAGGGATGGCGGGTCGTCGTCGTGGCGGCCGGATCCGGCCTCGTCGACCGGGCGCGCGACGTGCTCGCCGACCGGGGTATCGCCGCCCGCGTGGTGGCCACGCTCGACGACGAGCCCGAGGCGGGCATCGCGACCCTCGTCACCGGGTCGCTCGAGGCCGGGTTCCAGATCGCCGAGGCGAAGCTGGCGGTGCTCACCGACAACGAGTTCTACGGCCGCACCATCGGCGGTGACCAGCGCGTCGTCAAGAAGCTCGCGTCGCGGCGCAAGAACGTCGTCGACCCGCTGCAGCTCAAGCCGGGCGACTTCGTGGTGCACAACACGCACGGCATCGGCCGTTTCGTCGAGATGACCAAGCGCGAGGTCTCCACCGGCGGACGCAACGCCACGAAGTCGACGCGCGACTACCTCGTGCTCGAGTACGCGCCGTCGAAGCGCGGCTACCCCGGCGACAAGCTCTTCGTGCCCACCGATCAGCTCGACCTGCTCTCGAAGTACGTCGGTGGCGAGGGGCCGACCCTCTCGAAGATGGGGGGCAGCGACTGGGCGCAGGCGAAGGGCAAGGCCCGCAAGGCCGTGCGCGACATCGCCGTCGAGCTCGTCAAGCTCTACTCCGCGCGGATGAGCGCCAAGGGCCACGCCTTCGGACCGGACACCCCCTGGCAGCGCGAGCTGGAGGAGGCGTTCCCGTTCGCCGAGACACCCGACCAGCTGCAGACGATCGACGAGATCAAGGCCGACATGGAGCGCCCGATCCCGATGGATCGTCTGCTGTCGGGCGACGTCGGCTTCGGCAAGACCGAGGTCGCCGTGCGGGCGGCGTTCAAAGCGATCCAGGACGGCAAGCAGGTCGCGATGCTGGTGCCCACGACGCTCCTGGTCAAGCAGCACCTCGAGACCTTCACCGAGCGCTTCGCCGGCTTCCCGGTGAAGGTGCGCCCCCTGTCGCGCTTCCAGACCGACAAGGATGCCCGCCTCACCCTGCAAGGCCTCCTCGACGGCACGGTCGACATGGTCATCGGCACGCACCGGATCCTCACCGAGCAGGTGCTGTTCAAGGATCTCGGGCTGCTCATCATCGACGAGGAGCAGCGGTTCGGCGTCGAGCACAAGGATGCGCTGAAGAAGCTCAAGACCAACGTCGACATCCTCGCGATGAGCGCCACGCCCATCCCGCGCACACTCGAGATGGCGGTCACCGGCATCCGCGAGATGTCGACCCTGGCCACGCCTCCGGAGGACCGGCATCCGATCCTCTCGTTCGTCGGACCCCGCAGCGACAAGCAGATCGCCGCGGCCATCCGCCGGGAGATCCTGCGCGAAGGACAGGTGTTCTTCGTGCACAACCGAGTGCAGTCGATCCAGCGGGTCGCCGCGCAGCTCGCCGAGCTCGTGCCCGAGGCCCGGATCGCCGTCGCGCACGGGCAGATGGGCGAGCACGCCCTCGAACAGGTCGTCGACGACTTCTGGGAGCGCAAGTTCGACGTGCTCGTGTCGACCACCATCATCGAGACGGGTCTCGACATCTCGAACGCGAACACGATCATCATCGACCGGGCCGACAAGTACGGCCTCAGCCAGCTGCACCAGCTGCGCGGCCGGGTGGGTCGCGGGCGCGAGCGCGCCTACGCCTACTTCCTGTACGACGAGATGAAGCCGCTGAGCGAGACGGCCGCCGACCGTCTGCAGACCATCGCGGTCAACAACGACCTCGGCTCCGGCATGCAGGTCGCGTTGAAGGATCTGGAGCTGCGGGGGGCGGGCAACCTCCTCGGCGGCGAGCAGGCCGGCCACATCGCCGGCGTCGGATTCGACCTCTACCTGCGCATGATCGGCGAGGCGGTCGCCACCTTCCGTGGTGAAGACGTCGAGACCGGGCAGGAGTTGCGTCTCGAACTGCCGCTCGACGCGCGCATCCCCGAGTACTACATCGACAGTGAGCGACTGCGGCTCGAGGCGTACCAGAAGCTGTCGGCCGCTTCGGTGGCGACGGCCAAGGACGAGTCGATCGACCTCGTGATCGAGGAGCTGACCGACCGCTACGGCACCCCACCCGACGAGGTGGAGGGGTTGTTCTCCGTCGCCCGCCTGCGCCGACGCGCGGCGCGCGCCGGGCTCACCGACGTCGTCGTCATGGGGTCGAATCTGCGGATCGCGCCGGCTCGTCTCGAAGACAGCATCCAGGTGCGTCTGCGTCGCCTCTACCCGAAGGCGAAGCTGGTGGCCGGGGGAGAGGCGCTCGTCGTGCCGATGCCGACCGTTCCCGCCGCGGTGGGCGTGGGCCTGGAGCCCCTGCCCGACGCCGAACTGCTGGCGTGGGTCGAGCAGCTGTTCACAGCGATCTTCCCCGAGTCGGCGAAGACCGACGCGGAGCCCGAACCGGCGAACGCCACGCGGTGACGCGACGGCGTCCGTCACCGCGGAGCGCGCCTCCTCTCGGGACGTAGCGGGGTGAGCGGATGCCGTCAACCCGGGTGCGCGGATGCGCCGTGTCGGGGGATGCTTGCGGCATGTGGATCCTCCTGATCATCCTGCTCATCGTCTGGGCCGGCCTCGCCGTCTTCGGCTTCGTCGTGAAGGGCCTGATCTGGCTCGCGGTGCTGGGGATCGTGCTGTTCCTCGCGACGCTGGTGGTGGGGTGGTTGCGCCGCACGGCGCAGAACAAGGATTGAGACTCCCGGAGACGCAACAGCGGACTCGGTGACGGACGAAGGGCGCCCTCCAATGACGGAGGACGCCCTTCGTGGCGTCTGGCCGCCCTCGGCTGCTTTCATACGCGCGGAAGGGGCGGCTGCGGTCGGTATCGCTGGTCGGTATCGCTTCCCGCCGATCGTCGGAGCACGATTGAGGAGATCCCATGGAAGATCGAGAGCTGAGCCGGGCGATTGTCGCGTTCCTCGGGGCCGGGCGCTCAGCGTTGCCCGCGAGCGACGAGGCAGCCGTCGTCGCGATTGCAGTGGAAACTGCTCCGACCGTGCTGCTGGGAAGGGTGAGGGCGATCGTCGGCGAATGCCTGAGCGTCCCCGTCGAGTGGTCGGGCATCAGCCTCGGCGAGGGCGGAGACCTCGCTCGGAGGGCGATGTCTCGTCGACATCCCGAGTTGACCGCCGAGGCACTCGACGAGTTGCGGTGGATGTTCACGTACAACTGGCGGTGACGTGTCACCTCCGCATCGTACGGGGCGGTGATGCGACGGTGTCGAGAGTCCTTGGCCGGAGACTGACGTTGTGCGGGACGCGAGATTCAGTGCTGGCCGCGCTCGAGACGATCGACGGTTACGCGCGGTTGCGGCTCGGGTCGGAGTACCTCGCTGCTTACTCGGCCTCATCCGCTCGATGAAAGTCGCGGCCGTCTCCGTCGGTCGGAAGCCGCGCTGAGAAAGCCGAAGGCCGCCTCCCCGCTCGGGGGGCGGCCTTCGTATGCGCAGCGGGGCGGGCATCCGATGTCCGGTGCCGCACTCGGCACGCAGGGGTCAGATGACGCCCTGGGCGAGCATCGCCGCGGCGACGCGCTCGAAGCCGGCGATGTTCGCGCCGGCCACATAGTCTCCGCCCACGCCGTAACGCTCGGCGGCATCGAACGAGGCGTGGTGGATGTCGGCCATGATCTCGCGCAGCTTGTTCTCGCTGTCGCCGAAGGTCCAGCGCTGACGCGAGGCGTTCTGGCTCATCTCCAGGGCAGAGGTGGCCACGCCGCCGGCGTTCGCCGCCTTGCCCGGAGCGAAGAGCACGCCGGCCTTCTGGAACGCGGCCACGGCCTCGGGCACGCAGGGCATGTTCGCACCCTCCGAGACGGCCGTGACGCCGTTCGCGATGAGGGCCTCGGCATCGGCCAGGCTGACCTCGTTCTGCGTCGCCGAGGGCACGGCGATGTCGACCGGCACCTCCCAGACGCGCCCGCCCTCGACGAAGCGCGCGCCGGGACGCCGGTTCGCGTACTCGACGATGCGCGCCCGCTCGACCTCTTTGATCTGCCGGAGCAGGTCGACGTCGATGCCGGCATCGTCGACCACGTACCCGGAGGAGTCCGAGGCGGTCACGGGCACGGCGCCGAGCTGCGTGGCCTTCTGGATCGCGTAGATCGCGACGTTGCCCGATCCGGAGACGCCGACCCGCTTGCCGTCGAACGAGTCGCCCTTCACCGCGAGCATCTCCTGCGCGAAGAACACCGCCCCGTAGCCGGTGGCCTCGGTGCGCACCTCCGCACCGCCCCAGCCCGTGCCCTTGCCGGTGAACATGCCGGACTCGTGGCGGTTGGTGACCTTGCGGTACTGCCCGAACAGGTAGCCGATCTCGCGGCCGCCCACGCCGATGTCGCCCGCGGGCACGTCGGTGTGCTCGCCCAGGTGACGGTAGAGCTCGTTCATGAACGACTGGCAGAAGCGCATGATCTCGGCATCCGACCGCCCGTGCGGGTCGAAGTCCGAGCCGCCTTTGCCGCCGCCGATGCCCTGACCGGTGAGCGCGTTCTTGAAGATCTGCTCGAAGCCCAGGAACTTCACGATCGAGAGGTTCACGGAAGGATGGAAGCGGAGTCCGCCCTTGTACGGGCCGAGGACCGAGGAGAACTGGATGCGGTACCCGCGGTTGACCTGGAGTCGCCCCGCGTCGTCGATCCACGGCACGCGGAACAGGATCTGCCGCTCGGGCTCGACGAGACGCTCGAGGATGCCGCCGTCGACGTACTCGGGGTGGGCGTCGAGCACCGGGGCGATCGAGTGCAGCACCTCATGGACGGCCTGGTGGAACTCGGGTTCGTGCGGGCTGCGGGAGAGCACCGTGTCGAAGACCGGCTGCACGGCCGCGTCGAGGGGGTGGAAGTCGGCAGGGGGGAGAGCGGTCACGCGGAGGTCTTTCTGGGGTGGGGGAAGGGTAGTGCGGGCGATCGTGTCGCGTGAGGCTTCGCCGGATCAGGCGCGAAGCCTCACTCTATCGGCCGCGTCGGACCAGGCCGGCCTCGGCCGTCTCCCGGCGGGCTGCACGCCGGCGGAGGGTCATCCGGTGTTCTGCAGGCCGGCTGCCACTCCGCTGACCGAGAGGAGGAGCAGGCGCTGCTGCTCCGCATCGGCCCCGGAGCCGGTGGCCTCGACCGCTCCGGCACGCAGCGCGCGCAGCGCCCGAAGTTGCAGCAGCGACAGGGCGTCGACGTAGGGGCTGCGCAGCTGCACGGCACGCTGCAGCACGGGCTTGTTCTCCAGCAGTCCCTCGCCGCCGGTGAGGCGCACGACCCATTCGCGGGTGAGGGCGAGCTCGTCGAGCACGAGGGCCGCGAGGTCGTCGCGGTCGCCGAGGGCGAGGTATTCGCGGGCGATGCGCTCGTCGGTCTTGGCGAGACTCATCGCGACGTTGTCGACCATGGTGCGCAGCAGCGGCCACTCGCGGTACGCCTCGCGCAGCAGGTCGGCATCACCGACCGCGTCGAGGGCGGTGCCCAGGCCGAACCAGCCGGCGAGGTTGATGCGCGCCTGCGTCCACGCGAACACCCACGGGATCGCGCGCAGGTCCTCCAGCGACTCGACCGACAGGCCGCGGCGTGCGGGACGGGAGCCGAGGGCGAGCAGGCCGATCTCCTCCATCGGGGTGACGGTGGCGAACCACGGGGCGAAGCCCTCCGCCTTCACCAGCGAGAAGAAGCGCTCGCGCGACGACCGGTCCATGACCGCGGCGACCTCCGCGTAACGGCGGGCGGCGCCGCTGGTGCGCTCCTCGACCGACGGCGACGAGGCGAGCAGGGTGGCCGCGGCGACCTGGTCGATGTGGCGCATCGCGATCGCGGGCTCGCCGTACCGGGCGAAGATGACCTCGCCCTGCTCGGTGAGCTTGAAACGCCCGTCGACCGAGTGCGGCGGCTGCGCGAGGATCGCGGAGTTCGCGGGTCCGCCGCCACGGCCGAGAGCGCCGCCGCGGCCGTGGAACAGGGTGAGCTCGATGTCGGCGTCCTTCGCCCACTGGGCGATCTTCTCCTGCGCCTCGTAGAGCGCGAGGTTGGCGGCGACGGGTCCGACGTCCTTCGACGAGTCGGAGTAGCCGAGCATCACCTCCAGGCGGTTGCCGGTCTCGGCCATGCGGGCGCGGAACTCGGGGAAGGTGACGACCTCGGCGAGGATGGCCGGTGCCGCCTGCAGGTCGGCGAAGGTCTCGAACAGCGGCACGACGTCGAGCACGGGGGCGTCGTCGCCGAGCGCGTGTCGGGCGAGGCGGTGCACGTTCGCGAGATCGGCTGCCGACTGCGTGAAGGAGACGACGTAGCGTCCGGCAGCGCGCAGTCCGCGGTCGCGCTGGATGTCGGCGACGGCGCGGAAGACCTCCAGCACCTCCTCGGTCTGGGCGCTGAGGGCGGCGCCCGACTCGAGTTCGGCCAGCGCCTTCGCGTGCACCTGGGAGTGCTGCCGCACCTCCAGTTCGGTGAGGTGGAAGCCGTACGTCTCGACCTGCCAGATCAGATGCTGGACGCCGCCGAACGCGTGGCGGCGCGCGCCGGACGCGACGAGCGAATCCTGCACGGTGCGCAGGTCGGCGAGCAGCTCCTCCGGACGCGCGTAGCGCTGCGTGTCATCGCCTCGTCGGGTCGCGGCCACGCGGTGAGCGAGCAGCAGCAGCACGCGGCGATGCGGCTCGTCGGGCGAGCGGGTGGCGAGCTCCTCGG
>DAMDKH010000076.1:7159-8450 GCA_032099965.1 Microbacterium sp. | reverse complement strand
ACGGGAGCCGCGTTCGGGTTCGGCGGCGGACCGGACACCCGGACGATGGCTCCCACCGGCACGGCGGTGCGCGACGACCTGTCGGCCGGTGCGCCAGGAGCCACGAAGGAGAAGCCCCGTGGAGGCGTGCGCCTCGCCGCGGTCGTCGTCGCTGCGGCTCTCGTGGGCGGCGTCGCCGGCTTCGGCGGCGGGGCCATCTGGAACGGCATCGACGGCAATCCGTCCTCCGGCGTCGCCGACGGCCCGCAGACGGTCACGGTCAACAACCCCGGCTCGGTCAACGAGACGACGGCGGTGGCCACGACCGCCCTGCCGTCGGTCGTCACGATCGAGGTCGCCGGATCGTCGGAGGGCGGGAGCGGTTCGGGCGTCATCATCAGCGACGACGGCTATGTGCTCACGAACACGCACGTGGTGACCCTCGGCGGGGCGGTGGCCGATCCGACCATCCGTGTGACGACGTCCGACGGGCGGATCTACTCCGCGACGGTCGTCGGAACCGACCCCATCTACGACCTCGCCGTCATCAAGCTCACCGACGCGAAGGACCTCACGCCCATCGAGTTCGCGGATTCGTCGGAGCTCAACGTCGGCGACACCGCCGTCGCGCTGGGTGCACCGCTCGGACTGTCGAACTCGGTGACCACCGGCATCGTCAGCGCGTTGAACCGCAGTATCCAGATCGCGTCGTCCGCGCTTCCGGATTCGTCGGGCGAAGACGCGCCGCCGGAGCAGAACCCGGAGAACGGCCAGCAGGGTCCGTTCCAGTTCGACCTCCCCGGCAACGGCCAGCAGCAGACGTCCGACTCGATCTCGATCGCCGTGATCCAGACCGACGCCGCGATCAACCACGGCAACTCCGGCGGCGCCCTCGTCAACAGCAAGGGCGAGCTGATCGGCATCAACGTCGCGATCGCCAGCTCGGGGTCGTCGGAGGAATCCGGCTCGATCGGCCTCGGCTTCTCCATCCCGTCCAACATCGCCCAGCGCGTCTCGAAGGAGATCATCGCCGACGGTGCCGCCAGCCATGGCCTGCTGGGCGCCTCCGTGCAGGATGCCGCGGCCACCGAGGACGCGACCCTGGCCGGCGCCGCGATCGCCGAGGTGACCGACGGTGGAGCGGCGGCCAAGGCCGGGCTCAAGGCCGGTGACGTCGTGACGGCGTTCAACGGCGTGCCGATCACGAGCGCGACCGACCTCACGGCGCAGGTGCGTGCCGCGGCGGGAGGAAGCGACGCGACCGTCACCTTCAACCGGAACGGCAAGGAGTACGAGCGCGACGTCACCCTCG
>DAMDKH010000076.1:0-7031 GCA_032099965.1 Microbacterium sp. | reverse complement strand
CCGGCTGACCTCGCCCCGACTCGGAGAAAGGACGCCACCCCGCTAGGCTCGCGGGGTGGCGTCCTTCTCGTTCGGCTCCGGCAATGCGGCCAAGCTGCTGCGGATCCCGCTGTACCTCCTCGGGCGCCTCGCCACGCTCGTCATCCCGCGCGGCGACGGATGGGTCGTGGGCTGCGGTGCCGGCATCGGCGATGGCGCCCTCGCGCTTCACGACCATGCCCGCGCGCAGGGCCACGACCTCGTCTGGCTGACCGCGTCCGATCGGGAGGATGCGGATGCCGCGGCCCGCGGGATCCGCACGATCCGCAAGGACGGCTGGCGCGGATGGTGGGCGACGGCGCGCGCGGAGGTCGTCGTCGTCACGCACGGCCTCGGCGACGTCAATCGCTACGGCAGCACCGGAGCCTTCGTGGTGCAGTTGTGGCACGGCATCCCGCTCAAGCGGATCGGGCTCGATTCGCCCGCGACCACCCAGGTCCCCTCCCTCCCGGGTGCCGGCGTGCTGCGTCGGGTCATCGCGGCGCTCTACCGGCAGGCGGCGCAGCGCATCCGCATCCTGCCCGCCGCGTCGCACCGGGCGCGGGGCCGGCTCGAATCCGCCTTCGCCCTGCCCGGCGGGAGGGTCGTCGTGACGGGGGAGCCCCGGGTCGACGTGCTCTCGTCCGGATCCGACGAGGAGCGGCGGGCGCAGGCGATCGCGGTGCTCGAGCAGGTCGCCGGCGTCCTCCCGTCTGCGGGTCGCCGCATCCTCTACGCCCCGACGTGGCGCGACGGAGCCGCTGATCCGGCGGTCCCGGACGCGGACGAGTGGACGCGGATCGTCGGACTCCTCGAGGAGCACGACGCGACGCTCTTCGTGCGATCGCATCCTCTCGGCGCCGGGGCGTACACCCCGCCGGTTCCCACGCCGCGCGTGCGGATGCTGGGCGCCGACCTGCTGCCCGACGTCACCCCTGCGCTTCCCGCGTTGGACGTGCTCGTCACCGACTACTCGTCGCTGGCCTACGACGTGGGTCTGCTGCGGATGCCCGTGCTCCATCTCGCGCCGGATGCCGAGGAGTACGCCCGCACCCGCGGGTTCTACGGCCGGTTCGACGACGTCGCAGTCGACCGGGTCGCCGGTGACTGGTCGGAGCTCGTGTCGCAGCTCGCGGCGCTCCTCGAGGACGACGCGGCGTTCGCGGTCGGGGCCGCGCGGTCCGCCGCGCTCAGCGCAGACATGCACGCGTACCGCGACGGTCGCAACACCGAACGCGTCTACCGCGTGATCCGTGCGCGGGGTGTCCGTGCACCGAAGGGAGCAGTATGACGACGGCGCGGATCGATGAAGCGACGCAGACCCTGGTGATCGCCGGGACCGGCGAGCGACCCGCGTCGGCGGAGCTCGTGGGCGCGCGTGCGCGGGTCGCGGCGCGGCTCTCCGGCGGCGGCAAGACGTGGCGTGCGGTCTTCGCGCTCGAGGCGTCGCGGTGGGGCGGTCCGTCCCTTCCGCTCCCGGCGGGGAACTATCGGCTCGTCGTGGACGGCGTCGATCTCTCCGAGCTCTCGGCCCCGCCGACGCTGCTGCCGGGGGTGCGCGTCTCGGTGCAGGGAGAGGGCGTGCGGATCGGACCGCCCGTCGATCCGGCCTACGAGACCGTCGAGGGCCAGGCGACCCTCGAGGAGCGCTACGTCGCGCAGGCGGGTGGAACCGAGAACGCGGTCTTCTTCGAGAGCTTCTACGGTCGCAGCGTCGGGTGCAATCCGCAGGCCATCGACCGCGAGCTGGCCCGTCGGGTGCCCGACGTACGCCGGTACTGGAGCGTCGTGGACCTGTCGGTGCCCGTGCCGGAGGGGGCGGTGGCCGTCGTCGAGGGCAGTCCCGAATGGTGGCGGGCTCGCGGGTCCGCCCGCCTTCTCGTCGTGAACGACTGGCTGCGTCGCCGCTTCGTGCGCAAGCCCGGCCAGCGCGTGATCCAGACCTGGCACGGCACGCCGCTCAAGCGTCTCGCCCTGCACCGGCCGGGCTTCGACCTGCGCCGCATGGCCGCGGTCGTGAAGGAGTCCCGTCGGTGGGACGTGCTCCTCGCTCAGAACCTCTACGCCGAGCGCATCCTGCGCAAGGCCTACGCCTTCTTCGGCCGCCCGATCTGGGTGGAGGGGTACCCGCGCAACGACGAGCTCTCCCTCGGCGACCCGCAGCGCATCCGGAAGGCGCTCGGCATCGCCGACGGAGAGCGGGTGCTCCTCTATGCGCCGACGTGGCGCGACGACCGTGCCGAGATGGTCGACTTCGTCGACCCGGAGCGTCTCGCCCGTGATGCCGATGCCGTCGTGCTCGTGCGGGGTCATTCGCGCACGCTGCAGCAGGGGCGCGACCACGCCGGCGCCCGGGTCATCGACGTGACCGGGTTCCCGGAGACCTCGCAGCTCCTGCTGGCCGCCGATGCGCTCATCACCGACTACTCCTCGGTCATGTTCGACTTCAGCGTCACCGGGAAGCCGCTGTACTTCCTCGTCCCCGACATCGATCACTACCGGGGCGACCTGCGCGGGTTCTACTTCGATCTCGCGGATCGCGCGCCCGGTCCGCTCGTGCATTCGCAGAACGACCTCGTCGCTGCGCTCTCCGATCCCCGGCACGAGGAACGGTACGCCGAGCGTTACGCGGCGTGGCGGAGGCAGTTCAACGCGCTGGACGACGGACGCGCGGCGGAGCGTGTCGTCGACCGGATCCTCGACCACGGGTTCCTGGAGTCCTGAAGTCCTGAGCCTCTGAGGCCCGGAGGTCCCGAGGGGCGTCAGGGCAGCGGCGTGTTGCGCGTACCCAGGCGGGAGGCGTCCACCGTGTCGCGCGCACCCCGCAGCAGTCCGCCGAGGAAACCCACGCCCCACGCCAGATGCATGGTGGGGAGCACGATCAGCGTCCACGCACGCTGTCGGATGCTTCCGCCGCCGGGCGCCAGGGCGACGGCGGCGACGAGCAGCGCGTACGCCGCCACCGGCACGTAGACGAGCGAGGCCAGGAGGGAGGCGGGTCCGGTGAGGACGCGGGCGATCTGCAGCACCCCCACCACGAGTGCCGCGGCGACGAGCACCACCAGGGCGGGGGGAGCGAAGTAGCGGAGGCTGTTCCGGCGTCCGAACCGTCGCACCAGCTCGCCGCGCCAGGCTCCCGTCGCGCGGAACTGCCGGGCGAGTCGGGTCCAGCTCTCGCGCGGCCAGTAGGTGACGGACAGCTGCGGGTCGAACCACACGCGGTGCCCGGCGTTGCGGATCCGGAGGTTCAGCTCCCAGTCCTCGCCGCGTCGGATCGTCTCGTCGAAGAGGCCGACCTCGTCGAGCACGTCTCTGCGCATGACGCCGAGGTAGGCCGATTCCGCCTCGCCCTCGTGCGCGCCGCCGTGGTAGGCCCCGCCGCCGAGGCCGACGGGGGAGTTGTACAGCCGTGCCACGGCCCTCTGGAAGGGGGAGCGCCCCTCGGCATGCATGACCCCGCCGACGTTGGCGGCGCCCGTGCGTTCGAGCGTCGCGAGCGCGTGCTCTGCGTACCCGGGCGCGAGCTCGGAATGCGCGTCGACGCGGATGATGACGGGGTGGCGACTCGCCCGGATGGCGGCGTTGAGGCCGACCGGGATGTGCGCCGCCGGATTGTCCACGAGGCGGATGCGGGCGTCTTCCTCCGCGAGGCGGCGAGCGACTGCCGTGGTGCCGTCGGTGGACGGTCCGAGGGCCAGCACGAGCTCCACCGGGGCGTCGAGTTCCTGCGCGAGGACGGACTGCACGGCGTGTTCGAGGTAGTCCCGCTCGTTGAGCACGGGCATGACGAAGGAGACCCCCGCAGCGGCCGTGGGCGACGCGTCTTCGTGCATCCGTCGATCATGTCATGCGGGCCCGCCCGTTCGCTGAAGGGGCGGGTGCGCCCGGGGAGGACTCAGTATCCTGGAGGGATGGGTGCAATCTCCGACGTGAAGAAGGCGTACGGTCTCCTCCGGCGGGCGGTCGCCTCCCGCACGGCGGTGCAGCACGTGCGCCGCGCTCTGGCGACGCGCGAGCCGCTGCCCGAGAACCGTTTCACCGTGGCGGTGTACTTCGCCGACGGAGCAGTCAACATGTACCAGATGCGGCAGTGGTACCGCCCTCTGGCCGAGCTCGGCAAGCGCTGGCCCGTGGTCGTGCTGTCGCGTCATGCCGGTGCCGCGGAGAAGCTCCTCGCGGAGGACGCGCCTCCCGTCGCCTTCGTCCCGACGGTGCGCGACCTCGAGCGGTTCATCGCGAAGCACGACATCCGGATCGTGCTGTACGTGAACCAGAACACCCGCAACTTCCAGATGTTCCGGTACGGCCGCCGGTGGCATGTGTTCATCAACCACGGCGAGTCCGACAAGATGTACATGACCACCAATCAGTACAAGGCGTACGACTATGCGCTGGTCGCCGGGCAGGCCGCGCGGGACCGGCTGTCCCGCACCCTCTGGGACTACGACGTCGATCGCCGCACGATCGAGATCGGGCGGCCGCAGGCCGATCACTACTCGGGCGACGTGCCGTACACGCCCGACGCACGCACCGTCGTCCTCTACGCACCGACGTGGGAGGGCGACCGGCCCAGCGCGCACTACGGCTCGATCGCCTCGCACGGCGAAGCCCTGGTCGCAGCGCTGCTCGCCAGCGGTTCGCACCGGGTGATCTACCGCCCGCACCCGCGCAGCGGGGTCGTCGACCCGGCGTACGGGGCGGCCCATCGCCGCATCCTGTCCGCGCTCGCGGCGGCGAACACGGCCGACCCCCGAGCGCAGCACGTGTACGACGACGGGCCCGAGCTGGGCTGGCAGCTGTCTGCGGCCGATGTCGCGGTCGTCGACATCTCCGCCATGGTCTACGACCGCCTCGCCGCCGGCAAGCCGCTGCTCATCACGCGACCGGCCGACGAGCGCGCGGCGATCGACGAGACCGGCTACCTCTCGGACTGCGAGTGGCTCACCGTCGAGGGCGCGTCGGACATCGTGTCCGAGGTCGACCGGGTGCGCGGCGATGAGGCGGCGGTCGCACGACTGCGCATGTGGGTGCAGCACTACTTCGGAGACACGACCCCCGGTGCCGCCACCGCCAAGTTCCACGCGGCGATCGAGGAATTGCTCGCGCGCTGGGACGAATGGCAGGCGCGGGAGATGGGCGACGTCCCGCCCGACGGTGTCGACCGCGAGGACGAGGACGACGCGGAGGGGTGATGACTCCGTTCCCGCTCAGCGCCTCCCGCGCGGCGCGACTCGATGTCGTCGCCACCACCGGTTCCACGAACGCCGACCTTCGGATGCACGTCGACGACGTGGCCGGATGGCCCCATCTCTCGACGCTGGTGAGCCGGCATCAGAGCGCGGGACGCGGACGGCTCGACCGCCGGTGGACGGCACCAGCCGGGGCGTCGCTGGCGATCTCGGTGCTGCTGCGTCGCGAGGTCCCGCCGGCTCAGCGCGGGTGGGTGCCGCTCATCGCGGGGACGGCCATGGCCGACGCCGTCGCTGCGCAGCTCTCCGCGCACGAGGTCGCGGTGAAGTGGCCCAACGACGTCCTCGTCGACGGGCGGAAGATCTGCGGCATCCTCGCCGAGGCCGCGGGGTCGGCGATCATCGTCGGGGCCGGGGTCAACACGGCCATGACGGAGGCGCAGCTTCCGGTCCCCACGGCCACCTCGTTCGCGGTGCTCGGTGCGCCCGTCGACGAGGACCGACTGCTGGCCGACTACCTGCGGATGCTGGAGCAGCGCCTCGCCGCGCTCGCGGAGGCGGGAGACGCCGTCGCCGCGGGCATCCATGCGGTCGCGACCGCGCGCAGCGCGACCATCGGACGCCCGGTCGTGGTCACGCTGCCGGGAGATCGGGTGCAGGAGGGGACGGCCGTGTCGCTCGACGAGGAAGGGCGACTGATCGTCGAGACCGAGGGGCGTGTCGAGGCGATCTCCGCCGGAGACGTCGTGCACGCGCGTCGTCTCTGAATCGACACACGCCGTCGCCGCGTCGGCGGTTGTCGGACGCGGCAGGCACAATGGTGGGGTGACGCACCCTGTGACGCTCGGAGGACGTCCGATGATGCCGCCTCCCGGCGTGCCGTCGGAGGAGCGCCTCATCGCGCGCTTCCGCGGCCACGCGCGGCGGCTGTTCTGGTCGGCGCTCGTGCTGATCGCCACTTTCGGAGCGACCGCCTACCTGTACGGCAACCTCCCGGCTCCGTTCGAGGACTGGATGCTGCTCGCCGCCGCGGGTGCCGTCGTGCTGCTGCTCGTCGTCGTGCCCTTCCTCGTCTGGCTGTCGCGGTCGACGACGATCACGACGCGTCGGGTGATCGTGCACCGCGGTCTCGGCTCCCGTCAGCGCCGCGAGATGTCCCACGCCCGCGGCTACACGATCGCCGTGCGGCGAGGCCCGCTGCAGCGGCTCTGGGGCACGGGCACCATCACGCTGTCGAACGGGGTCGACGATCCGCTGCGACTGGTCGAGGTGCCCCACGTCACCCTCGTGCACGAGACGCTCGCCGACCAGATCGAGGTCAGCCAGATCCTCGCGCACCGCGATGCGCAGGCCGGCGGAGAGTCGTTCGCGAGCGCGTGATGCGGTGCATCGGCCGACGCGTCGGTGCGGGAGAATGATCGAGAACAAGAGGAGACCCTTGATGACACTGCGCGTGGGAGTGATCGGCGGAGGACAGCTGGCCCGGATGATGATCGCTCCGGCGGTCGAGCTCGGGATCGACATCCGCGTGCTCGCCGAGGGCGAGGGGATGTCGGCGCAACTCGCGGCGACGGCGGTCGGCGACTACCGCGACCTCGACACCGTGCGGGCGTTCGCGGCCGACGTCGACGTGATCACGTTCGATCACGAGCACGTGCCGCAGGAGGTCCTCCGTGCGCTGGTCGCGGAGGGCCTGGCCGTACATCCCTCCCCGGACGCGCTGCGCTTCGCGCAGGACAAGCTCGACATGCGCGAGCGGCTCGCGGAGCTCGGCGTGCCGCAGCCCGAGTGGGCCCGGGTGCGCTCGTCCGCCGACCTCGGCGC
>DAMDKH010000075.1:413-8475 GCA_032099965.1 Microbacterium sp. | reverse complement strand
GCTCGTGCAGCCGCGTCTGCGAGAAACCGGTGCCCCAGAGCGCGTCGCAGGCGACCAGTGCGGCAGCGGCGTCGGCCGATCCGCCGCCCATGCCTCCGGCCACGGGAACGCTCTTGCGGATCTCGAGGGCCACTCCCCCGTGGTAGTCCGCCGCCGCGGCGAGCAGCTTGGCGGCACGCATCGCGAGGTTGCGGTCGTCGAGGGGCACGGCGTCGGCCTCGGCGCCCCGCACGACGATCGTGAAGTCGTCGGAGGGGCGGGCGATGACGTCCTCGAAGAGCGAGACGGCCTGGAACACCGTCGCCAGCGCGTGATAGCCGTCGTCATGCCGCCCGCCGACCCCGAGGTAGACGTTGATCTTGCCGGGGGCGCGGACGTGCACGGAGTCGGCGGAGGGCATGGCGGGGTTCCTGTGATCGCTCAGAGGTCGGAGGACTTCGCCCAGATGTTGACGTCGATCGCTCCGGCGAGCGCGTCGATGCGGGCGAGCTCGTCGTCGGTGAGCGCGGGGCCCTCGAGCGCCGCGATGTTCTCGTCGAGCTGCGCGGTGCGCGAGGCGCCGATCAGCGCCGAGGCCACCACCGGGTTGCGGAGGGTCCACTGCAGGGCGAGCTGCGCGAGCGACTGCCCGCGCTCGCGGGCGATGTCGTTGAGGCTCCGCAGCGTCTGCACCGCGTCGTCCGGGAGGCGTCCCTCGGGGAGCGAACCGCGCTGCTGCGCGCGGTCGGCCGTGCCGTCGCCGAGGTACTTGTCGGTGAGCAGGCCCTGCGCCAGCGGGGTGAACGCGATGGCACCGAGACCGTGCTGCCGGAGGGTGTCGGTGAGGCCGTCTTCGATCCAGCGGTTCAGGATCGAGTACGCCGGCTGGTGGATGACGAGCGGCGTGCCGAGCTCCTTCGCCACGGCGACGGCCTCCTCCGTGCGCTCGGCGCTGTACGAGGAGATGCCGACGTAGAGCGCCTTGCCCTGACGCACGAGGGTGTCGAGGGCGGCGACGGTCTCGGAGATCGGCGTGACCGGGTCGACGCGGTGCGAGTAGAAGATGTCGACGTAGTCGAGTCCCATACGCGTCAGCGACTGCTCGGCGCTCGCGAGGATGTACTTGCGGCTGGCGAAGTCGCCGTACGGACCGGGCCACATGTCCCACCCGGCCTTCGACGAGATGATGAGCTCGTCGCGGTAGGGGCGGAAGTCCTCGGCGAAGATCCGGCCGAAGTTCTTCTCGGCCGACCCGTAGGGCGGGCCGTAGTTGTTGGCCAGGTCGAAGTGCGTGATGCCGCGGTCGAACGCGTGGCGCAGCAACTCGCGCTGGTTGTCGAGCGGGATGTTGTCGCCGAAGTTCCACCACAGGCCGAGCGAGATCGGGGGGAGGTACAGCCCCGTCGACCCGACCTGGCGATACGGGAACGTGCTGTAGCGGCCCTCGTCGGCGGCGTACGGGCGGTGCAGTTCGGGGACGTTCGGGCTGAAGCGGGGCGAGTCGGTCACGGTGTCAGATTACCCGGCGGCGGGGTCGTCGGCGGGGGCGGGGAGCTGGCGGGCGATCCGCTGGTAGTCCTCGACCGTGAGGTCCTCCCCGCGGGCGGTGGGGGCGACGCCGGCGGCGACGAGCGCCTCGGATGCCGCGGAGGAGCTGCCGAAGACCCCGGACAGCGCCTGACGCAGCATCTTGCGACGCTGGTTGAAGGCCGCGTCGACGACCGTGAAGGTGCGGCGCCGCTCGTGCTCGTCGCCGCGCTCGCCCGCCGCCCTGTCGAACGCCACGAGCAGGCTGTCGACGTTGGGCACGGGCCAGAACACCTGGCGCGAGACGGTGCCGGTGAGCCGCCATTCGCCGTACCACGCCGCCTTGACGCTGGGCGAGCCGTAGATCTTCGAGCCCGGCTTCGCGGCGAGGCGCTCGGCGACCTCCGCCTGCACCATGACGACCCCGCGCTGCAGGTAGGAGAAGGTCTCGAGGAAGTGCAGCAGCACGGGCACCGAGACGTTGTAGGGCAGATTCGCGACGAGCACGGTGGGCTCGCCCGGGAGCTCGGTGATGCGCAGCGCATCCGCGTCGACCACGGTGAGCATGCCGTCGGGCACCCCGCGCTCGGCGGCGGTCTGCGGCAGGCGCGCCGCGAGCCGGTGGTCGATCTCGACCGCCGTCACCGCGGCACCCGTCTCGAGGATGGCGAGGGTGAGCGACCCGAGGCCCGGACCGACCTCCACCACGCGCTCCCCCGGCTGCACACGGGCGGCGAGCACGATCTTTCGCACGGTGTTCGCGTCGACGACGAAGTTCTGGCCCAGCTTCTTCGTGGGGGTGACGTCGAGCTCGGCGGCGAGTCGGCGGATCTCGGTGGCGCCGAGCAGGGAGACGGTCATCCCCCCATTGTCCCCCACCGGATGCCGAGGCCCGCACCGCCCAGTACCCTCGACGGGTGCCCTCCGTCGCCGAATTCGTCGCTCCGCGTCGCCTCGGGCGGAACTTCCGCTGGTTGCTGGCGTCGTCGTGGACGAGCAACATCGGCGACGGCGTCGCGCTGGCGGCGGCTCCCCTGCTCATCGCCTCGCTCACCTCCTCGCCGATCGTCGTCGCCTCCGGCGCCATCCTGCAGTTCCTGCCCTGGCTGCTCTTCGGGCTGCACGCGGGGGCGATCGCCGACCGCTTCGACCGTCGGCGCCTGGTGATGATGGCGAACGCCGCCCGGGCGGTGGTGCTCGCCGCGTTGTGCGCGTTCCTCCTCACCGGCACCGCGTCGATCTGGATCGTGCTGGCGGCGGCCTTCCTCTACGGCACCGCCGAGGTCTTCGTCGACACGGCGAGCAGCACGCTGCTGCCGATGCTGGTGAAACCGGAGGACCTCGGGGTGGGCAACGCCCGCCTCCAGGCGGGATACCTCGTCGCCAACCAGTTCGCGGGTCCGCCCCTGGGTGCGTTCCTCTTCGCCGCCGGCAGCGCCTGGCCGTTCCTGGTCGAGATCGTGTGCGTGCTCGCCGCCGTCCTGCTCGTGTCTCGGATGGCGCGCACGCCCGTTCCGCCGCGCGAGGGGCACGCCGCGCATCCGCCGGTGCACACCGACATCGCCGAGGGGCTGCGCTGGCTGTGGCGCAACCCTCCGGTGCGGATGCTCGTGCTGATCATCCTGCTCTTCAACGTCACCTGGGCGGCACCCTGGGGCGTGCTCGTGCTGTACGCCACCGACCACCTGCAGATGGGGGCGGTCGGCTACGGCGCCCTGACCACGGCATCCGCGCTCGGCGGCATCCTGGCGACGCTGAGCTTCGGCTGGCTGGAGCGGCACGTCTCGTTCGCCGCGCTCATGCGCGTCGTGCTGAGCCTCGAGGTGGGGATGCACCTGGCCTTCGCCCTGACGACGGCGGGATGGGTCGCGCTCGTCATCATGTTCTTCTTCGGTGCGTACGCGTTCGTCTGGGCGACGATCTCGACGACGGTGCGTCAGCGGCTCGTCCCGCCCGCTCTGCAGGGGCGGGTGGCGTCGGTGAACATGGTCGGCGTCTTCGGCGGCATGATCGTGGGGCAGGCGCTCGGCGGCGTGATCGCGCAGGTCTGGGGACTCACCGCCCCGTGGTGGTTCGCGTTCGGCGGCGCCGCGGTGACGCTGCTCTTCGTGTGGCGGCCGATCTCCGCGATCGTCGGAGCCGCTCCCGTCCCCCAGGATGCTGCGGACGGGCAGGCGGACGACGTCCGCCCCGCGGCGGATGCTCAGTCGCCGAACGCGCCGTAGACCCGGAGGGTGTTCGCCGCCAACTGCGCGCACAGCTCGTCGACGTCGAGGGCGAGCTCGGCCGCGAGGAAGCGCACGGTGATCGGCACCAGGTAGGGCGCGTTGGGGCGCCCCCGCAGGGGCGTCGGCGTGAGGAACGGGGCATCCGTCTCGACCAGCAGGCGGTCGAGCGGGGTGACCTTCAGCGCATCCCGCAGGTTCTGCGCGTTCTTGAACGTGACGTTGCCCGCGAACGACAGGTGGTATCCCGCGTCTGCGCACACCCGCGCCATCTCCTCGTCGCCCGAGAAGCAGTGGAAGACCGTGGTGTCGGGCGCGCCGACGCGTGCGAGGGTCTCGAGCACGGCCTCGTGGGCGTCGCGATCGTGGATCTGCATCGCGATGCCGTGCTTCTTGGCGATGTCGATGTGCGCTTCGAACGATGTGAACTGCGGACCGCGGCGTTCGGGCTCGGTGCGGAAGAAGTCGAGGCCGGTCTCGCCCACCGCTCGGGTGCGCGGATGCGCGGCGAGCTCGTCGATCACGGCGAGCGCCTCGTCGAGCCGCCCCTGCTCGGCGTACGCGGGAGCGTCGTTCGGGTGGATGGCCACCGCGGCGAGCACCCGCGGGTCGGAGGCGGCCGCCTCGACCGCCCACCGCGACGACTCGATGTCGCCCGACGCCTGCACGACGCCCGCGATCCCGACGGCCGCGGCACGATCGAGCTGCTCGGCGAGCGACAGGGGCTCCTCGCCGTCGAGGATCTCGAGGTGCGCGTGGTTGTCGTACACCGGCACGGCGAGCGGCTCCGGTGCGGCCGGGTACCGCAGATCCTTGCGGCCGTCGCCGGAGCGCTGCTGCACGTAGGTGCTCATGATCGTCTCGCTGCCCGTCAGGCGGTCGACTCCACCCGCGGGAACAGCGGGGCGAGTCCGTTGACGCTCGTGCCCGGCTTCAGCAGGCCCCAACTCCCCGCCTCGCGGATCGGCTGGTCCTGCAGTCGGCCGATCGTCTCGGCGGCGCCGAGCGCGATCCACAGCTTCTCGGTCGCCTGCGGCATCACCGGCGACAGCAGCACGGCGAGGGCGCGCAGCCCCTCGGCGCACGTGTAGAGAACGGTGCCCAGACGCTCGCGCTGCGCCTCGTCGCGGGCCAGCGCCCACGGCTCGTTCTCGGTGATGTACCCGTTGAGCGCGTCGACGATGGTCCAGATCGACGAGATGGCCTCGTCGATGCGGAACTGCTCGATGGCGGCATCGGCGTTCGCCGCCGCGTCGGCGACGATCCGCTGGATGCCGAGATCCTTCTCGGTGTACGCGCCGGCCGGCGGCACGACGCCCTCGAAGTACTTCTCGATCATGGCCGTCGTGCGGGAGGCGAGGTTGCCGAAGCCGTTGGCGAGCTCCGCCTGGTAGCGCGCCGCCAGGTCCTCCCACGAGAACGAGCCGTCCTGCCCGAACGCGATGGCCGAGAGGAAGTAGAAGCGGTACGCGTCGGAACCGAAGACGTCGGTGATCTCGGTCGGCGCGATGCCGGTGAGCTTCGACTTCGACATCTTCTCGCCGCCGACCAGCAGCCAGCCGTGCGCGAAGACGCCCCGAGGCACGTCGACGCCGGCGGCCATGAGCATGGCGGGCCAGATCACCGCGTGGAAGCGCAGGATGTCCTTGCCGACGACGTGGTAGGCCGGCCAGCGGCGGTCGAAGGTCTCCGCGTCGTCGCCGTAGCCGACGGCGGTGGCGTAGTTCAGCAGCGCGTCGACCCACACGTAGATGACGTGCGACGGGTCCCACGGCACCTCGATGCCCCAGTCGAAGGCCGACCGCGAGATCGAGAGGTCCTTCAGACCCTGCCGCACGAACGACACGACCTCGTTGCGCGCCGACTCCGGACGGATGAAGTCGGGCTGGGTCTTGTAGAGCTCGAGCAGACGGTCCTGGAACTCGCTCAGCTTGAAGAAGTAGTTCTTCTCCTGCAGCAGCTCGAGGGGCTTGGAGTGGATCGCACAGACCTTCAGGCCCTCGAACGGACCGGTGCCGTCGAGGATCTCGGACTCCGGCTTGAACTCCTCGCACCCCACACAGTACAGCGCCTCGTACTCGCCGGCGTAGATGTAGCCGCGATCGTAGATGGCCTGCACGAACTTCTTCACGCGGTCCTCGTGACGCTCCTGCGTCGTGCGGATGAAGTCGTCGTTGGCGACGTCGAGCGTCTGCAGCAGGGGGAACCACGCCTCGGTGACGAGCTTGTCGACCCACTCCTGCGGAGTCACGCCGTTCGCGGCCGCCGCACGCAGCATCTTCTGCCCGTGCTCATCGGTGCCCGTGAGCATCCACGTGTCGTCGCCCGCCTGACGGTGCCACCGCGCGAGGGTGTCGACGGCCACCGACGTGTACCCGTGACCGATGTGCGGAACGTCGGAGGGGTAGTAGATGGGCGTGGTGATGTAGAAGGAGTCGCCTGCGGGCATGGAGCAATTCTAGGCGGGACGGCGGGAGTGGTTACGCCCTGCGCGCGGCGAGCGCGGCCTGGTAGAGATCGCGCGACGACAACCCGGTCTGACCCGCCACCTCCGAGGCGGCATCCTTCAGGCGGATGCCGTCGGCGACGAGCGCCTGCACCTGGGCGAGGGCGTCGTCCGGGGAGGCCTCCCGGCGCGGTGCCCCCTCGACGACGACCACGATCTCGCCCTTCACGCCGCCCTCGGCCCACGCGACGAGCTCGGCGGCGGTGCCGCGGCGCACCTCTTCGTAGAGCTTGGTGAGTTCGCGGCGGACGGCGATCCGGCGGTCGGCGCCGAACGCCTCCCCCATGTCGGCGAGAGCGGCGGCGAGCCGGGCGGGCGACTCGAAGAACACCAGCGTGCGCGGTTCGTGGCGGAGCGCCCGCAGCGCCGTGCGACGCTCGGCGGGTTTGCGCGGCAGGAAGCCCTCGAACGCGAACCGGTCGGTGGGCAGGCCCGAGATGGCGAGCGCCATGAGCACCGCGCTCGGTCCGGGGATCGCGGAGACGGTGACGCCCTGCGCGACCGCCTCGGCCACGAGTCCGTACCCGGGGTCGCTCACGGTGGGCATGCCGGCGTCGCTCATCGAGCGCGGCGAGCTCTCCCGCCTTCTGCTTCTCGTTGTGGTCGTGCAGCGCGATGAGGCGCGGACGGTTCGCGACGCCGAGCGCCTGCAGCAGGCGCTGCGTGGTGCGGGTGTCCTCCGCGACGACGACCTCGGCGTTCTCGAGCACCTCGATCAGCCGGCGCGAGGCGTCGCCGAGGTTTCCGATCGGGGTCGCGGCGAGGATGATCACCCGCCCAGCCTAGGCTGTACCCCGTGACCGCGCCCGAGCCCCTGCCGACCGCGCCCCTCGCCGCCGCGCAGGGCGCACCGATCGCCCGGCACGAGCGGGCGACGACGCGATGGGAGCGGCTCCGCGACCGGATGCTCCTCGATGCGGACTGGTCGGCGATCGTGCGGTGGGCGGCCCCCTTCACGGTGACGATCGTCGCGGCGTTCCTGCGGCTCGTGAACGTCGGCCACCCGCACCAGCTCGCGTTCGACGAGACCTATTACGTCAAGGACGCCTGGTCGCTGTGGACGCTCGGCTACGAGGGCACGTGGGGCGAGGGCGCCGACGAGGCGTTCACCACGCTGCAGCAGCTCCCCCTCTCCGACACGGGTGCGTTCATCGTGCATCCGCCGCTGGGCAAGTGGCTCATCGCGCTGGGGATGGCCGTCGGCGGCCCCGACGACAGCATGGGCTGGCGCCTCGCCACCGGCATCCTCGGCACCGCGTCGGTGCTGTTGGTCTACCTGATCGCCCGCCTGCTGTCGGGGTCGATCGTCGTGGCGACGGTGGCCGGGGGCCTGCTCGCCATCGACGGGCTGAGCATCGTGCTGAGCCGCATCGCGCTGCTCGACGGCATCCTCACCTTCTTCGTGCTCCTCGGGGTGCTGTGCGTGCTGCTCGACCGCCGACGGGTCATCCCGCTGCTCGAACGCGACGACCCCGACCGCACCGACCCGCTGTGGGGGCGCGTGCTCTGGCGGCGCCCCTGGCTGCTCGCCGCGGGCGTCGCGCTCGGCGCGGCGTGCGCGGTCAAGTGGTCGGGGCTGTACGCCCTCGCCGGCTTCGGCCTGTACATCGTCGTCACGGATGCCCTGGCACGCCGTCGCGCCGGCATCGTGCTCTGGCCCACCGACGCGGCGCTCCGCCAGGGACCGGTGTCGTTCCTGCTGCTCGTCGGGCCGGCCGCCCTCGCCTACCTCGCGAGCTGGACGGGGTGGCTCGTGACGGCCGGCGGCTACGACCGCGACAGCGATCCGAACCCGCTGGTCGCCCTGTGGAACTACCACCAGTCG
>DAMDKH010000075.1:0-403 GCA_032099965.1 Microbacterium sp. | reverse complement strand
CCAAGGGGCACCCGTACGCCAGCGCCGCGTGGGAGTGGCCGTTCCTCCTGCGTCCGACGGCGGTGTGGGTGGCCTCCGATCCCGCCCCGTGCGGCACCGACCACTGCATCGCGGTCATCTCCGCCATCCCGAACCCGCTGATCTGGTGGGCCGGGGTCGCCGCATCCGTCTTCCTGCTGGTGCTGCTCGTGCGCGGCGCGCTGCGGCACGCACCCGTCGGGCCCGCGGTGAGCGTTCCCCTCGTGGGCCTCGCCGTCACCTACGTACCGTGGCTGCTCTTCCCCGACCGCACGATCTTCCAGTTCTACACCGTGGTGATGATGCCGTTCCTCGTGCTCGCGCTCGTCGAGGCGCTGCGCCGGGTGGCCGGCCGGCCGGACGACCCGCTGCCCCGGCGCCAGGC
>DAMDKH010000074.1:0-8503 GCA_032099965.1 Microbacterium sp. | reverse complement strand
CTCCCCCGCCGAAGCCGACGAGCACGCCCGCCGCGCCCGTGCGCATGAGGTGCAGCGCCGCGGTGTAGGTCGCCGCGCCGCCGACGATGACGGGCACGTCGAGGTCGTAGATGAACTTCTTGAGGTTGAGGGGCTCGTCGACGCTGGAGACGTGCTCCGCCGAGACCGTCGTGCCGCGGATGACGAACAGGTCGACGCCCGCCGCCGCGACGGTGTCGTAGAACTCCTGCGTGCGCTGCGGGGTCAGGGAGCCGGCGACGGTGACGCCGGCCTCGCGGATCTCGGCGAGCCGCTGGGTGATGAGCGCGGGCTTGATCGGCTCGGCGTAGAGCTCCTGCATGCGCACGGTGGCGCGGTCGTCGCTGAGCCCCGCGATCTCGGCCAGCAGCGGCTCAGGGTCGTCGTAGCGGGTCCAGAGTCCTTCGAGGTCGAGCACGCCGAGACCGCCCAGCTGCCCGAGCATGATCGCCGTCTGCGGGCTCACGACGGAGTCCATCGGGGCGCCGAGCACCGGGATGCCGAAGCCGAACGCGTCGATCGTCCACGCGGTCGACACGTCCTCCGGGTTGCGCGTGCGCCGCGAGGGCACCACCGCGATGTCGTCGAACGTGTACGCGCGACGCGCGCGCTTTCCTCGGCCGAGCTCGATCTCCATGGTCACCCCACCAGCCTACCGGGCACGCGCGCACGCCACGGCTGGGAGACTGGATGCGACATCGGGAGGATGCATGGCAACGGATGCGGCGGAGGTCGTCGTCGTGGGCGGCGGCGTGATGGGGCTCGCCACGGCGTGGGAGCTGACCAGACGCGGCCACCGCCCCCTCGTGCTGGAGCGCTTCGCCCGGGGGCACCGCGAGGGCGCGTCGCACGGCGCGACGCGCAACTTCAACAACGCGTACGCCGAGGAGCACTACCTCGATCTCCTCGCCCGTGCCCGAGACGGGTGGGATGCGCTGGGGGAGGTCGAGGGGGCACCGCTGCTGTGTCTGCACGGCCTCGTCACCCACGGTGCGGTCGACCTCGACGGCCCCGCCGATCTGCTGAGTCCGCGCGACGCCGTGAGACGCTGGCCCGGGATGCGCGTCGACGGCGATGCGCTGTGGTCGTCGGACGCCGGCGTGGTGCGGGCATCCGCTGCGCTCGCGGAGTTCGAGCGCCGTGTCGACGCCGCGGGCGGAGAGGTGCGGTGGGAGACCCCGGTCACCGGCATCCGCGAGAGCGACGGGCGCGTGGAGGTCGACCTGGCGGACGGCACCCGGGTGCACGCGGGGACCGTGGTCGTCACGGTCGGCGCGTGGAGCGCCGCGCTGCTCCCCGGCATCGGACTGCCGCCTCTCACCGTCACGGAGGAGACCCCCGCGCACTTCCTGCCGCGCGTCCCCACGGCCTGGCCCTCGTTCAATCACTACGTCTCCCCCGAGCGCTATCCGGCGACGGTGTACGGGATGCCGACACCGGGCGAGGGCGTCAAGGTCGGGTTCCACCTCGTGGGCGACGTCGTCGATCCCGATGCGCGTCCGCATCGACCGACCCGTCAGCGCGAGCTGGCCGCCTACGTGCGGGGATGGATGCCGGGACTGGACCCGGAGACCGCGGTACCGATCAGCTGCACCTACACCTCGACCGCGGACGGCGCCTTCGTGCTCGACCGGCGCGGCCGGATCGTCGTCGGCGCGGGCTTCTCGGGGCACGGCTTCAAGTTCGCGACCGGGGTGGGCGCCACGCTCGCGGATCTCGCCCTCGACGAATCCGCGCGCGCGGCCGCTCCCTTCCGGCTCCCGGCATCCTCGGCCTCCGCCTGAGGACTCAGCGGGCGCGCACGACCCGCTTCTCGTCCCACACGGCGCTGTCGGACTCGTACACCTCGCCGTCCGACCCGAACACGAGGAACCGATCGAACGACCGAGCGAACCACCGGTCGTGGGTGACCGCGAGCACGGTGCCCTCGAACCGGGTCAGGGCCTCTTCGAGCGCCTCGGCCGACTCGAGGTCGAGGTTGTCCGTGGGCTCGTCGAGCAGCAGCAGCGTGGCACCGGCGAGCTCGAGCAGCAGCACCTGGAACCGCGCCTGCTGCCCGCCCGAGAGCGACTCGAAGGTCTGCTGCGCCTGCCGCACGAGCCCGTACCGGTCGAGCACGGAGCTCGCGGCGTCGCGGGGCAGGCCGGCCCGGCGCTCGTCCCCGCGGTGCAGGATGTCGAGGAGGCTCCGGCCTTGGAATTCGGGGTGCGCGTGGGTCTGCGCGAAGAGACCGGGCACGACGCGCGCGCCCAGGACCGCCCGACCGGTGTGCGGCACCTCCGCGACCTGCTCGCCCGTCGAGGTGACGTGGCCGAGCGTGGCGTCCGGATCGGTCCCCCCGCGCGCGAGCAGTCGGAGGAAGTGCGACTTGCCCGAACCGTTCGACCCCAACACGGCCACCCGGTCTCCGTACCAGATCTCGGCGTCGAAGGGACGCATCAGCCCCGTCAGCTCCAGCCGCTCGGCGACGACCGCTCGCCGCCCGGTGCGCGCCCCGCGCAACCGCATGTCGAACTCCTGCGTGCGCGGCCGCTCCTCGGGCGGGCCGGCATCCTCGAAGCGGCGCAGGCGCGTCTGCGCCGCCTGGTAGCGCGATGCGAAGCCGTCGTTGGCGGATGCCTTCACCTTCAGCGTCGCGACGAGTGTGCGCAGCTTCTCGTGCTGCTCGTCCCACCGCCGACGCAGCTCGTCGAGGCGTTCCATCCGGTCCTCCCGGACCCGGTGATACGTCGCGAAACCGCCGCCGTGCACCCACGCCACCGCACCGGCCCCACCGGGTTCGAGGGTGACGATGCGGTCGGCGGCGCGGGCGAGCAGCTCCCGATCGTGCGATACCAGCAGCACCGTCTTGGGGGTCTGCCGCAGCTGCTCCTCGAGCCAGCGCTTCGCGGGGACGTCCAGGTAGTTGTCCGGCTCGTCCAGCAGCAGCACCTCGTCCGGACCGCGCAGCAGCGCCTCCAGGGCGAGGCGCTTCTGCTCGCCGCCCGAGAGCGTCGTGAGCTCCCGCCACCGCGCGCGTTCGAACGGCATCCCGAGCGCTGCCGTCGTGCACTGGTCCCACACGGTCTCGTGCTCGTACCCGCCGGCATCCGCGTATTCGGCGATCGCGGTGGCGTACGCCATCTGCGTGTCGTGCTCGTCGCGCTCGATCATCGCGTCCTCCGCGGCGTCGAGGGATTCGGCGGCGCGGCGGATGCGCCAGGGGGCGACGCGCACGAGGAGGTCGCGCACCGTCTCCCCGGGGCTGCCGTGCCCCACGAACTGGTCCATGACCCCCAGGCCGCCGTCGATCGTGACGACCCCGTCGTCCGGCTTCTGATCGGCGCGGATGATCCGCAGCAGCGTCGTCTTCCCTGCCCCGTTCGGCCCGATCAGCGCGCTCGTCGACCCCTGGCCGACGCGGAACGTCACCTCATCGAGCAGCGGTCTGCCATCCGGGAGCGTCAGCGAGACGCTCGACACATCGATATACCCCACGGTGCGGTCTTCCTCCCGCCCGCCGGCGGCGAGCCGACCAGAATATCAGGTCAGCCGCACGTCGCCGAGGCGCAGCGCCTCCGTGCGCAGCGGCACGGGCAGCGTGAAGCAGAACTCCGTCCCGACGCCCTCCTCGCTCTCGACGTCCATGACACCCCCGTGGGCGATGACGATCGCCCGGGTGATCGTGAGCCCGAGTCCGACGCCCGGCACCGCGTTGCGCGTCGCGCTGGATGCCCGGAAGAAGCGCGTGAAGAGCATGCCCTGCTCGTCGGCGGGGATGCCGATGCCGGTGTCGCGGATCGACACCCGCACCTGGCCGTCCTGCGGCTCGACCGTCGCCGACACCCGGCCGCCGCGCGGGGTGAACTTGATCGCGTTGGAGAGCAGGTTGTCGAGCGCCTGGCCGATCCGGGTGGTGTCCACGTGCAGGCGCACCGGGACTTCCGGAAGCCGCACGTCGAGGGTGATCCCCTCGCGCTCCGCGTGCGGGCCGGCGGAGGTCGTGGCCGCACGCACCAGCACGCCGATGTCCGCGTCTTCACGCTCCAGCGGGAAGCGGCCCGACTCCACCTGCGCCGTGAAGAGGAGATCTCCCACGAGCGTCAGCAGGCGGTTGGCGTTGCGTTCGATGACCGAGACGAACTGCAGCTGGTCGTCGCTCAGCGGCTGCGCCGGGTCGTTCTGCAGCAGGTCGAGGAAGCCGAGGATCGCGCTGAGCGGCGTGCGCAGCTCGTGCGAGATCATGCCGACGAACTCGTCCTTCATGCGGGCGAGTTCGACGGCCTTCGTCTCGTCGGTGAGCACCAGCAGGTAGCCGCGGCGGGCGCCGTCCGCGCCCTGGTACGGGCTCACCGTGAGGCGCGCCGGCACGCGGGAGCCGGCAGCGGTGGAGACATCGACGTCGACCTCCACCGACTTGCCGGCGTCGGCCTCGTCGAACAGCGTCCGGAGTCCTGCCGGGAGGCCGTCGGGGGTCGTCCGGACGGCGGGATCGGCGAACGGCGCGAGCGCCGACTCCGGGAAGAAGCGGTCGACGCGCACCTGCGCGAGCGCCTCGTCGACGGAGAGACCCAGCAGACGCACGGCACCGGGGTTCCACGCGATGACCGTGCCGTCCTGGTCGGTGGCGATCACGGCCTGCGCGGTGATCGAGGCCCACAGGCTGCTGAACGACTCGAGCAGGAAGCGGTACTGCTTCTCGCTCGTGCGCAGCTGCTCGACCATCGACAGGTTCTCGGCCAGCGCCCCGGTGCGGTCGGACACGAGCTGCTCCGCCTGGGCGGTGCGCATGCGCTCCAGGCGGGAGAGCTCGTTGACGATGGCGCCGACCGTGGCGAAGACCAGCGGACTGATGACGCCGCGGAGCCAGGCCAGGTCGTCGGTGGTCGGGTCGAGCACCAGCGGCATGAGGAACGCGATCGAGGTGAGTACGCCGATGAGGAACACCGGTCGCAGACCTCGCGCCGCGGCGAGCCAGATCACCGGCAGCAGCACGAAGGAGGAGAACAGTGACGACGTCCCCCCGGTGCCGACGCGGAGCGCTCCGATGGCGAGGATGTCGACCGCGGGGATGAGCAGCACGATCCAGCCGTCGTGGATGCGGCGGGCGGCGAGCAGAGCGGCGAGGAGCGTCATGACGACGACGAGCCCGATGCCGGCGAGGGCGGCGGGCGCGTTGGTGACGGCGATGCCGGGCACCGCGACCACGAGCAGACCCGCGATGCCCACGGCGATCGCGGTCGGCGCCTGCTTGATTAGAGGTGTGGGGTCGTCGAAGTACTTCTGCCAACCGCGTTCGACGACGGCCTGCGGGCGCGTCTTCATCGCGCCACGTCCTTCACCAGGGCGTGCAGGGCCTCACCGCGGACGGGTTTGGGCAGCGCGCCGTCGGATGCCGGGTAGTCCCGCCGGTCGAGCACCGAGCTGATCACGAGGAAGCAGTCGGGGAAGGCCTCCCGCACGCGTCGCGCGCATTCCTGGCCCGAGATGCCGGGGAGGAGGAGGTCGAGTACGGCGAGGGAGGGATGGATGTGCGGGAAGGCCGAGATCGCGGACTCGGCATCGTTCGCGGAGAACACGTCGAAGCCCTCGCGGTCGAGGTGTCGGCGCAGGAGGGTCATCTGGTCGAGGTCGTCCTCGACCACCAGGGCCTGCGGGCGCCCGCTCATCGGAGGAGCAGCTCGCGCACGATGACGATCACCACGACGACGGCGCCGGCGGCGACGGCCTGCCACACGAGTCTCCGCTCGGCGCGGGCATCCTGCGCGAGCTCCTCGGCTTCGGCCTCGAGCGATGGCATGTCGTTCATGAGTCGACCCGTCCGACCTTCTCGGTCTTGATCCAGACGGCGTCCGCGCGACGCCACTCCTTGATGTACGAATCCATCGTGATCGCGCACAGCAGCGAGCCGTACCCGCAGATGTAGAGCAGGAGGCCGGCGAAGAAGCGCCCGCCGGGGAGCGCCTCCACGGCCCGGGCGAGCCAGACCCCGAACATCGAGACGGGCCCCCACAGATACAGGAACAACGCCCAGGCGAAGCGGCTCTCGTCGTCGACGGTGCCGCCCAGCGCCGTGACGATCCCCTCGAGCGCCCAGGGGAACAGCGCGACCGCCATGAGGATCAACGCACCGAGACCGGGGAACATGATCGCCTCGCGCCAGGACTGCCGCCCGATGCGCCCGTCGAGTTGCACCGCGAACAGCATGGAGAAGAGGTAGATGCACGCGGCCGAGATCCACATCACCCGGAAGACCCCTTCGGCGATGTCGCTGTCGAACAGCAGCAGCACGATCAGGGCCGTGGCGGCGAGCAGCATGAACGCCGGCAGGAGCAGGATCGTGAACCATCCGAGTCCGAACGAGAAGCTGCCGAGCTTGTGGTCGGGACTCGGACGGAACCAGAGGTACTTGTAGATGGAGGTGAGCTGCACGTTCCCCCGCGCCCAGCGCAGACGCTGCTTCCACAGGGCGTCGATGGTGCGCGGCTCCTCCGCCAGCACCACGGCGTGCGGTTCGAAGACGGCGCGGCGACCGTGCAGCTGGCCCTCGAACGTCGTCATGGTGTCCTCAGCGAGCGTGCCGGTGGGGATGCGCCCGCCGATGGCCTCGAGGTTCGCCCGGGAGTGCAGCTGCGCTCCCCCGGCCAGGCAGGCGATCGCGCCGAGCACGTTCTGGGTGCGGCGCGACGACAGCTGACCGATGACGTACTCCACGGCGATGAACCGGGTGAGGTAGTTGCGGTCCCGGCTGCCCTCAGCGATGTAGGCGGTGACCGCGCCGACCTTCTCGTCGGCCAGGTGGCGGGTGAGTTTGCGGAGCGCGTCGCGCGCGAAGATCACGTCGGCGTCCATGATGAGCACGGCCTCGGTCCAGGCATCCGCCAGCACGATGTCGAGCCCGTGGTTGAGCGTGTGGGCCTTGCCCTCGCCGCCGACCTCGCGACGCAGGTGCTCCACCCGTCCGGGGTGCGTCGCGGCCATGGAACGCACGATGTCGGGGGTGTCGTCGGTGGAGGCGTCGTCCACGACGAAGATGCGCAGGCGCTCGGCGGGGTACTGCAGTTGCAGCAGGCGCTCGATCGCGGGGCCGATGACGAGCCCTTCGTTCCAGGCCGGGATGATGACGGCCACGTTCGGGTGGTACGGCGCCGCGCGGTCGTAGTGGTTGCGGAAGGCGTGCATCGGCAGCGACAGGAACTGCAGGCCCGTGTTGATGACGGGGAGCGTGCCCACGAGGATGCAGAGGAGCAGGACCACGACGATCGCCGTCTCCCACCACGTGAGGTCGGCGATCACGGGCGCACCTCCGCGTCGATCAGTCGTCGCACGCGCTCGTAGCGGCCGACGTCCGAGGCCACGTGGCTGTCGGTGGAGGCGACGAGCCGCGCCCCCGCCGCGCGGAGGGCGGCGAGTGCGGCCGGTTCGGGGCATCCCCACTTCTCGTTCACCTCGACGAGGGTGTCGGTGCGTGCGGCGGTCTCCGCCCAGGTGCGCAGCCGCTCGGCGCCGAGGTCGCTCTCGGCCAGCCCGATCTTCGGCAGCAGCGAGAAGCAGTGCGCCAGCTGATTGCCGGGGTGCCGCTCCATCGCTCGGGTCACGCCGGTCACGAAGTCGTCGAGCACGTCGTCCGTCGCCCAGCCGGCTGCGATCCGTTCGCGCACGGCGGTCGGTCCGAGGGGACCGTGCTCGCCCGGGAACTGGTGATCGGCGATGAGGATGCGGTCGATCCCCCGCGGCAGCGCGGGGATGTCGAGCGTGCCGTCGCGGTCGAGGATCTTCGCCTCCACGCCGGTCAGCACCGTGAGTCCGTCCGGTACGCGGAGTGCGCCGATCGCCGCGACGTAGTCCGCGACCCACGGGGTGTCGCGGCGCACGTGGTCGACGATGCGCAGCGTGTCGAGTCCGGCGGCGACGGCGGCGGCGACGTTCTCCTCCGGGGTGGAGACCGCGTCGTCGGAGAAGGTGGAGTGCACGTGGTGGTCGCCGCGCAGGATGTCGTCGCTCACGCCTCCTCCTGGTGCCCGGCGTGCTCCGACACGAGGACGTCGTCGATCTCGACCACCACGTCCTCGAGGAAGCGCACGGCGGCCACCTCGCGGAACGGGAGGCGCTCCGGCAGCGGCGTGCCGAGGAAGAGGTCGACGACCAGCGACGGGATGTCGACGCCGGCGGAGATCGTCAGCGGCAGCGCGCCGGGGAAGCGGGGATTGACCTCGAGGAGTTTCGGCACGCCCGCGCGGTCGCGGCGGAGCTGCACGTTCGCCACTCCCACGAGTCCGATGGCCTGCGCCGCCGCCGCGGCGGTGTCTTCGAGGTCCGCATCGTGCACCGTCCGTCCGGCGATCGCGACACCCGAGTCGACACGCGCCCGCGTGCGGGGCACGGCCGCGACCACGCGCCCGTCCGCGTCGGCGATCACGTCGACCGAGTACTCCTCGCCCGGCAGCAGATCCTGGACGATGAGCCCCTCGTCTGTAGGCAGCGCTTCGAGCTCCGCCCGGTCGTG
>DAMDKH010000073.1:0-8691 GCA_032099965.1 Microbacterium sp. | reverse complement strand
TCGCCAAGAAGTACTCGTAGACCTCACCCAGCAGATCGCGCGCACGGGCCGCGCTGGCGTCGGCCCGCCCCGACCCGCAGGCGACCCTGCCGAGCGTCGAACCCATGCTCGCCGAGAACGGCACCCCCGCGCTGGCGCGACGCCTCAGTACACCGCCATGGGTCGAGGTGAAGTGGGACGGCATCCGCGCCCTGGGCACCTGGAGCGACGGGCGGATGCGTCTGCACGCCCGCCGAGGCACCGACATCACCGGCCGCTACCCCGAGCTCACCGCCGACGGGGCGCCGTTCCTCCCCGCCACGGATGCCGTGGTCGACGGCGAGGTCGTCGCCTTCGATCGCGACGGGCGCCCGAGCTTCTCCCTCCTGCAGAATCGCATGCACCTCACGCGCCCCCGCGAGATCGAGCGCGAGGTGGTGCGCACCCCCATCGTCTACCTGATCTTCGACCTGCTGCGCCTCGACGGTCACGATCTCACCGCCCTGCCCCTCCGTGATCGCCGCACCCTGCTGGAGGACCTCGTGCACGACCTCGACGCGCCCGTGCAGGTGCCTCCCGTGTTCGACGACCTCGACGCCGCGCTCGCCGCGAGCGCGCAGTTCGGGTTGGAGGGCGTCGTGGTGAAGGATCCCGCCTCCCGCTACCGCCCCGGCGTGCGCTCCCCCTCGTGGCTGAAGCTCAAGCACACCCGCACGCAGGAGGCGGTCATCGTCGGCATCCGTCCGGGCAAGGGCGACCGCGAACGCACGCTGGGCTCCCTGCTGCTGGCGGTGCGCGACGAGCCGGGCGGAGACCTGACCTACGTCGGCCGGGTCGGATCGGGGTTCACCGACCGCATCCTCGCCGACCTGCTGTCACGTCTCGATCCGCTGCGGCGCGCGACGCCCCCGCTGCGGGGAGTGCCCGCGCCGGATGCCTCGGACGCCCAGTGGGTGTCGCCGGAGGTCGTCGGCGAGGTCGAGTTCGCCAACTGGACGCCGGACGGGGTGCTGCGGCATGCCCGCTGGCGCGGCCTGCGTCCGGACAAGAGCCCCGAAGACGTCGTGCGCGAGAGCTGACTCAGAGGTGGCGCGGCTCGCAGCTCGCGGGGTCCGCCGGCTCGATCTGGAACGTCGAATGATCGACGTCGAAGTGGTCGGCGAGGCAGCCGCGCAGCTCCGAGAGGAGCGCCGTGCTGCCGCCGCCCTGCAGGAGGGCCGGGTCGACCGTGACGTGCGCGCTGAACACCGGCGCACCGCGGGTGAGCTGCCACACGTGCACGTCGTGCACACCCACCACGCCGGGGAGGCCGAGCAGGTGGGCGCGGATCTCGGTCACCGCCGTGCCGGCGGGGGCCGACTCCGACAGCACCGAGAACACCTCGCGCAGCAGCACGACGGCGCGAGGGACGATCATCACCGCGATGAACAGGGAGGCGAGGGCGTCGGCCGGCATCCACCCCGTCGTCACGATGATGATCGCGGCGATGATCACCGCCGCCGAGCCGATCAAGTCGCCCATCACCTCGAGGTAGGCGCCGCGGACGTTGATGCTCGTGCGCTGCGCCCGGCTGAGCAGCCACATCGAGACGCCGTTCGCGACGAGACCCACCACGGCGACGGTCAGCATGAGCGGACCGGCCACCTCGGTCGCGCCGGGATCGACCAGGCGGCCCACCGCCGCGACGCCCACCCACCCGGCGAGCAGGATCAGGATGACGGCGTTGATGAGCGCGCCGAAGACCTCCGCGCGCTGGTAGCCGAACGTGCGGCGGTCGTCGGCGGGTCGTGCGGCCACGGCCGCCGCCACCAGGGCGACCACCAGCGCTGAGGCGTCGGTGAACATGTGGGCGGCGTCGGCGAGAAGTGCGAGGGAACCGGTCAGCGGAGCGCCCACGACCTGCACGATCATGATCGTGGCCGTGAGGCACAGCGAGATCGTCAGCAGCCGGCGGTGTCCGGCGGACCGGATGCCGCCAGGGGCGGGCGCGTGATCGTGCATGCTTCCAGGCTAGAGCGCGCTGTCGGCCGCAGAGGGCGCTTTGGCCTAGTCGGGAAGGGTAACGAGAATCGGTCTCAGAGCTCGGCGAGCAGCGGTGCCAGCAGCTCGAAAGCGCGCGCCCGGTGGGACTGCGACTGCTTCTCGGCGTCGGTGAAGTCGCCGACGGTGCGTTCGTCGTCGGCCGGCTGTCCGTCGGGGATGAAGATGGGGTCGTAGCCGAACCCGCCGCCCCCCGAGGCCTCGTGCGCCAGACGCCCGGGCCACTCTCCCGTCACCACCTGCTCGCGCCCGCCGGGGGCGACGAGGGCGATGGTCGAGGTGAAGTGCGCCGTGCGATGCGGGTCGGCGATGTCGTGCAACTGATCCAGCAGCAGGGCGAGGTTCGCCGCGGCATCCTTCTTCTGTCCGGCCCAGTAGGCGCTGAACACCCCGGGCGAGCCGCCGAGCACGTCGACGCAGATGCCCGAGTCGTCCGCCACCGCGGGAAGACCGGTGTGCTCCGCGGCGGCGCGCGCCTTGATGAGGGCGTTCTCGGCGAAGGTCACCCCGTCCTCGACGGGTTCCGGGCCGTCGTACGCGACGACCTCGAGGTCGGGGCGCACGCGGGCGACGATCTGCTGGAACTCCGCCACCTTGTGCGGGTTGTGCGTGGCGAGGACGACCCGCATGCTCACTCCCCCGCCAGAGCCGCCCGCTGACGTTCGGTCAGCGTCGCGCAGCCGTCGATGCCGAGCTGCACGAGGGCGTCGAGCTCGCGCTTGTCGAACGGTGCGCCCTCCGCCGTGCCCTGCACCTCGACGAACAGACCGCGGCCGGTCACGACGACGTTCATGTCGGTCTCCGCGCGCACATCCTCCACGTATGCCAGATCCAGCATGGGCTCGCCGTCGATGATCCCCACCGAGACGGCGGCGACCGAATCGCGCAGCGGCGTGGAGTTCTTGCCGATGAACTTCTTCTCGCGCCCCCACTCGATCGCGTCCGCCAGAGCCACGTACGCCCCGGTGATGGCCGCGGTGCGCGTGCCGCCGTCGGCCTGCAGCACGTCGCAATCGATGACGATGGTGTTCTCGCCGAGCGCCTTCGTGTCGACGACCGCCCGCAGCGCGCGACCGATGAGGCGCGAGATCTCGTGCGTGCGGCCGCCGATGCGCCCCTTCACGCTCTCACGATCGTTGCGGCTGTTGGTCGCCCGCGGGAGCATCGAGTACTCGGCGGTGACCCAGCCCTTGCCCTTCCCTGTGAGCCAACGAGGCACCCCGTTGGTGAACGATGCCGTGCAGAGCACCTTCGTTCCCCCGAAGCTGATGAGCGCTGACCCCTCGGCGTGGGCGCTCCACCCGCGCTCGATCGTGATCTCGCGGAGCTGGTCGGTGGCGCGGCCGTCGGCGCGGACGATGTCGGGCATGGGTTTCCTTCGGTTGGGTCGCTATCGCGGGTCGGAGAGGGAGTCGGGAAGGGGGATGACGCCGGTCTGCACCAGCTGGACGTCGCGGACCTCGCGCCCCATGAGCCGGTTGGCCAGGGCCGTGAAGTCGGCGGTGGAGGCGCCGGTCGCCTCGTAGACGTACCGGGCGGTGGCGTCGGACGGAGCCAGCAGATCGTCGCGGACGAGCTGACGGTACACGTCGCCGGCCGTCTCGTCGTCGCTGGAGACGAGGGTCACGCCCTCCCCCATCACGTAGCTGATCGCCCCGCGCAGGAACGGGTAGTGCGTGCATCCGAGCACGAGGGTGTCGACGCCGGCGTCGCGGAGCGGGGCGAGGTACTCCTCGGCGACCGCCAGCACCTCGGGGGTGCCGGTGATCCCGGCTTCGACGAACTCGACGAACCGCGGGCACGCGGCGGTGAACACCTCGAGACGCTCGTTGATCTCGAGCATGTCCTGATACGCCCGCGACCCGATCGTGCCGACCGTGCCGATCACGCCGATGCGCCCGTTCCGGGTGGTCGACACCGCGCGGCGCACGGCGGGTCCGATGACCTCGACCACGGGCACGTCGTAGCGTTCGCGGGCGTCGCGCAGCATCGCGGCGGATGCGGTGTTGCAGGCGATCACGAGCATCTTCACGCCCTGATCGACGAGCGTGTCGAGCACCTCGAGCGCGTATCGGCGCACGTCGGCGATGGGCTTCGGGCCGTACGGCGAGTGCGCGGTGTCCCCGATGTAGACGAACGACTCGCGGGGCAGCTGGGCGCGAATGGCCCGCGCCACCGTGAGCCCGCCGACACCGGAGTCGAAGATACCGATCGGCGCGTCGTTCATGACTCCCCAGCCTAGCCGGGCGTGCACGACCCGGTCGATCCCGGCTCACTAAGCTGAGGCGCATGACCTCGTCGACGGCGCTGCTCACCGACCGCTACGAACTCACGATGCTCGCCGCATCGCTGCGCGACGGCACGGCCGCCCGCCCCAGCGTCTTCGAGCTGTTCTCCCGGCGACTGTCGGGCGGTCGCCGCTTCGGCGTGGTGGCCGGCACGGGCCGGCTGCTCAGCCTGATCCGCGACTTCCGCTTCGGCGACGACGAGCTGCGGTTCCTCCGCGACAACGAGATCGTCGACGCCGAGTCGCTCCGCTACCTCGAGTCCTACCGGTTCACCGGCACCATCCGCGGCTACCGCGAGGGCGAGCTGTACTTCCCCGGGTCGCCGATCCTCACGGTCGAGGGCAGCTTCGCCGACGCCGTCGTGCTCGAGACGCTCGCGTTGAGCGTGCTCAACCACGACTCGGCCGTCGCGACCGCCGCGTCGCGCATGAGCATCGCCGCGGGCGACCGCCCCCTCGCCGAGATGGGCTCGCGACGCGCCGCCGACCGCTCCGCCGTGGCCGCGGCCCGCGCCGCCTACATCGCCGGGTTCCGTTCCACCAGCAACCTGGAGGCCGGCCGCACCTGGGGCATCCCCACCATGGGCACCGCCGCACACTCGTGGACGCTGCTGCACGACAGCGAGGAGGAGGCGTTCCGCTCCCAGATCGCGAGCCTCGGGACGGGCACCACGCTGCTCGTCGACACGTACGACATCCGCACGGGCGTCGAGACGGCGATCCGGGTGGCCGGCACGGAACTCGGGGGCGTGCGCATCGACTCGGGCGACCTGCCGATCGTGGCCGCCGCGGTGCGCGAACAGCTCGACGCGCTCGGCGCCACCTCCACGCGCATCACGGTCACCAGCGACCTGGACGAGTACGCGATCGCCGCCCTCGCCGCCTCCCCCGTGGACGCCTACGGGGTGGGTACCTCCGTCGTCACCGGTTCCGGCTACCCCACGGCGAGCATGGTCTACAAGCTCGTCGCGCGTCAGGACGCCGCGGGCGCCTGGATCGGCGTGGCGAAGGCTTCGGCCGACAAGGCCTCGCACGGCGGTCGCAAGTCGGCCTTCCGCACGCAGGAGGACGGCGTGGCCACCGCTGAGCGCATCCTCGTCGCCGACGGGTTCGAGCAGCTCGAGACGGCGGCGGATGCCGAGGGGCGCGCACTGCAGGTCACGCTCATCGACAACGGCGAGGTCGACACCGCGCACGAGGGCCCCGAGGGCACGGCCGCGGCGCGGGCGCATCACGCGCGGGTGCGCGAGGAGCTGCCCGTGCGGGCGCTGGCCCTGAGCAAGTCGGACCCGGCGATCCCCACGGTCTACGTCGAGGTGGCGTGACCCGTCGCGGTCAGCGCGTCATCGATTCGTAGATCTCTTTGCACGTGGGGCAGATGGGGAACTTCTCGGGGTCGCGCCCCGGGGTCCACTTCTTCCCACACAGCGCGCGCACCGGCTTGCCGGTCATCGCGGATTCGAGGATCTTGTCCTTCTTGACGTAGTGCGAGAAACGCTCGTGGTCGCCCGGTTCGATGTTCTCCTCGCGGAGGAGCTCTTCGAGTTCGCGATCAAGCGTTGCCACGCCGCCCTGATCGGGGCTGTCCAGGGGAGTGCTCATCCCGTGATTCTAGCCGCGCCGGGGTGCCGGCGGGGTCGGCGTCACGCCGTCTCGACGAACTCCATCAGGCGCGTACCGCTGCGTTCGAAGATGAGTCCCCCGACCACCGCGCCCACGACGAGGGCGGCGATGCCGGTGCCGAGGCCGACCCAGAACGTTGCTCCGGCCTGTGCGGCGTCGACGAAGAGCGTCGAGGCGAAGAGCCACAGCGTGGGGGCGCTGAGCACGATCGCCGCGAGGAAGGCGAGGGCGGGGCCGTAGGCGCTGCGCGCACTGGCACGCTGCGGCTGCTGGAAGGGGCTGTCGCCGGGTCGCGACACCGGATACGGCGCCAGCACCGACATGACGCTCGAGACGCCGAGGGCGCCGAGGAGGAGGCTCGCGGCCACTCCGGTGAAGGGCATCAGCAGGTACCAGTCGCCGGTGATCAGCAGGGTGATCGGCAGGGCGACGGCGAGCACGGGCACGGCGACGAGCAGCACGGGAACGAGGCGTCCCAGCCGGTCGGGCAGGCCGCGCACGCCGCTGGCGACGTGGGTCCACAGCGCGGTGGAGTCGTACGCGACGTCGTTGTGGGGAAGCCAGCCGAAGAACAGCGCCATCACAGGCACGGGCACGAGGGCGGCGATCTCGAGCGGCACCCCGGCCACCAGCAGGGGCAGCACGGTCAGCGCCCCGGCGATGGGCACGACGATGATGTTCACGATGTAGCGCCGGTCGCGCAGCCAGTAGACCAGGCTGCGTGCGGCGATGGCGCCGAACGCGTTCGAGGGCAGCAGCGAGAACCAGCCGAGGCCGGTGCGCTCCCGCGACGCGACGGGACGGGTGGTCGTCGTCAGCAGGCGCCCGACGAGCCAGACCCAGACGCCGAGGAGCAGCGCGAGCGTGAGCACCGCGACGAGGGCGCTGATCCACGCCGTGCCCGGATCGTCGAGGAGCGCACCGGGCGCCGCACCCAGCGGACTGACCGCGACGGCGCCGGTGAGCGAGATCAACCCGTCGGGCACGCGTCCGTCCCAGCGGAACGACGCGAGGAAGACGGCCACCGGGAACGCGACGACGAGCAGCGCGAGCACGAACAGTGCGGTGAGTTCGCGCGGGCGCCGCTCGGGCAGCAGGAGGGCGTTGAGAGCCATGCCGATCCGCGCGACGAGCACGGTGGTGAACAGCCCCACGAGCGTCATCGCGACCGCGAACAGCGGCGGGGTCCCCAGACGCACCGCCACCACGCATGCGGTGACGTGAACGGCGATCAGCCCGAGGCTGGGAACGCTCACGAGGGAGGCGAGGGCGAGCACCCACGGCATCCGCCGTTCATCGACGCCGAACACCGCGAAGCGGCGGGGGTCGAGTTGATCGCCGGCACCGACGAGGATGGGCCCGAGAAGGAACCCGAGGGTGATCGCGGCACCGCCCAGGACGGTGACGGTGCGGGCGACGGCGAGCGAGGCATCGGCCAGCGAACCCAGCGATGCGCAGACCACGGCGGTCAGCGCGGCGACCGCGACGAGCCCGAGGACCGACCGGATGCGCCGTTCTCCGCGCAGCGAGCCGAGCGCGAGCGCGAGCCTCAGTCGGAGAACGTGTGCAACCACTCGAGACCCTCCACCTCGCCGATGCCGCCGGACAGCTCGACGAAGCGCGCTTCGAGGGTCTGACCGGCCCTCACCTCGTCGATCGTGCCCTCGGCGAGCACCTCGCCGGCCACGATGATCGCGACGCGCGAGCACACCCGCTCGACGAGGTCCATCCCGTGGCTCGAGAGGATCACCGTTCCGCCGTGCGCCACGTAGGCGCGGAGGATGTCGAGGATGACCGCCGACGAGACGGGATCGACCGACTCGAACGGCTCATCGAGCACGAGCACGCGCGGCGAGTGGATCATCGCCCCCGCGAGCATGACCTTCTTGGTCATGCCCGCCGAGTAGTCCGACACCACGCGGCCCAACGCGTCACCGAGGTCGAAGGCGCGCGCGAGGTCGGAGGCGCGCTTCTCGATGACGTCGGAGGCGAGGCCCCGCAGGAGTCCGTAGTAGTAGAGCAGCTGGCGCCCCGTGAGACGGTCGAACGTGCGGAGCCGGTCGGGGAGCACGCCCATGATCCGCTTGGCGGCCAGCGGATCGGTCGCCTGGTCGATGCCGCAGATGGTGACCGAGCCGGCGTCGGCGCGCAGCAGGCCGGCGACGATGGACAGGGTCGTGGTCTTCCCCGCGCCGTTCGGACCCACCACCCCGTAGAAGGTGCCGGCCGGGACGGACAGGTCGATGCCGTCGACCGCGTGATTGTCGCCGAAGTGCTTGACGAGACCCCGGATGCTGATCGCCTCGCCGGCGCCGTCTGCAGACGGGACCTCCGATGCGGGCTCGCCCGGCTCGTCGGTGTCGACGGTGGGATCCGGGAGGATCACCGACGCAGATCGGTCGGCGGTCGCCGCCGGAGCCTCCTCTTCGGTGAGCACGGGGGCCGCGGGCTCCGCCGGCGCCGGGTCGTCGACGACGGAATCGTCGACGACGGAATCGTCGGACGGCACCTGCTCGACAGCCGCCTGCGCGGGAACGACGGCGTCAACAGGAGACTGCTCCGCGGACGCCGCGTCGAGAGGGACGTCGGGGGTGGCCTTCGTCGACGGCTCCGTCGACGGGTCGGCCGCAGAGGCGTCGGCGGTCGCGGACGCCGCTGCGGCGTTCTCGTCGGAACGTGCCGGGTCGGCGACCTCGCCGGAGGACGCCTCGATGAGAGGATGCGGGGTCTCGGCGGCGCCCGCGGGGGCCGGAGCGTCGAGC